>DASSAT010000731.1:0-10609 GCA_035699305.1 Fimbriiglobus sp.
CCCCTCTCCCCAGCGGGGAGAGGGGGACTAGACGGTGGGCCTCGCAGACTCGACCCACCCTACAAGATGCTACGAGATGCTGCCGCTGTCGCCCGGCTCTACGTTCCTTTCAATCCCCCCAGATGTGCCCGGCGCTCGCCCGGATTGCCCTTCCTCGGGGTGGGCGCGGCGGATAATGTGCTAGGCTTCAACAGCCTCTCCGGCTTACCTGCGACGGATCGCGAAGGAATCGCAGAATGAACCGACCCGCGCTCGTGGCGGGGCTGGTCGCTGTCTGGTCTGCGCCCGCGCTTGCCATCGGCCCGCCCCCCCCACACGTCCGACACGACCTCCACGGTCATCCGCTGCCCGACGGGGCCATCGCCCGGCTCGGCGACGCCGGCCTGCGCACCGTCCGCACCCGCGAGTTCACCTTCTCGCCCGACGGCCGGTTCGTCGCCCGGCAGCGCGACTGTGGCCTCGACGTCCGCGAGCTGGCGACCGGACGGGACGTGACCCCCGGCTACCTCGCCGGCCTGCGCGGGGCGAGCCTGTTCTTCGCCCCGGACGGCCGGCACGTCGTCGTCGAGTCTGACCGCGGGCTGTGCCGGGTGTACGACCCCGAGTCCGGAGCGGTCGTGTCCGACCTGAGCGTCAGCGGCCGCCATCCGTGGTACGCGGCGGTCAGCCGCAACGGCCGGGCCGCGTTCGTCCGCTGGTACGACGGCCGAGGCGGGGCGGCGATCACCCTGTTCGACCTGTCGCAGAGCAGCCGGCCGGTCGGCCGCGATGTGCTCGCCGGGCAGCAGGCGGCCGCATGCCTGTCGGCCGACGGGGCGGTTCTCTACGCCGCCACCGAGGTCGGGGCGAGGGCGTTTGAGACGACAACTGGGAAGGAACTCCCGCGGCCGGCCCTGCACCACCTGGCGCACGTCTACGGGGTGACGCTCAGCCCGGACGGCAAGACGCTGGCGGCGGCGCACGCCGACAACCTGCGGTTCTACCCGGTGTCCCTGGCCGGGGTCGGGGAGCCGCTGGTGCTGCCACCGGTGGACCTGCGCGCGGGGATGGCCTGGGCCGATGGCGGCCGCGAGCTGCTGGTGTCATGCCGTGACGCAGTGATCCGGCTCGATGGCAGGACGGGCCAGGTGATCGGCCAGTCGCACCCCGAAGGGGGCGCGGGCCGCGGGCCGATGGCTCTGTCCCCCGACGGCCGGTTCGCCGCTGACGCTGGCGGCGCCGACGCCGCGTCGGTCTGGGACGTGCGGACCGGCAAGGTCGTCTACCGTTACCCCGACCGTCGGCCGATGGCCCGGGTGGCGTGCCCAGACGCCCGGACCGCGGTGACGCTCGGCGCCGGGATGCAGCTGGAGGTGTGGAACCTGGCGGACGGTCAGCCGCTCACCGCCCGCCCGCTGGACGTGCCCCGGCGGGGCAGCTGGCCAGTCGGCCAGTTCTCCACCGACGGCCGACGGGTCGCCGTCTACGACCGCGTCTCGCGCGCGGTCCAGGTGTGCGACGTGAGCACCGGGCGCGTGCTCCGCGCTGCTGGCGGCTGGGCACCGTCGTACCCGACGGCGCTGGGGTTCGCGCCCGGCGGTGGGCGGCTGGTGGTCGCCTCCGAAGGGAGGGTCGGGCTGGGCGATGTCCATTCCGGTCGGTTCCTCCGCGACCTGCCGGGGGGCGGGCTGGCCGCGGGGTCCTCGCCGGATGGCCGGTTGGTCGCGGTCCTCGACCGCAACGAGGTCCGGCTTGTCGAGGTCTCGACCAACCACGTCCGCCGGGCGATGCCGGTCCCGGACGTGCCGCTGGACGGCAAGGATGTGCAGTTCACCGCCGGCCGCGTCCGGTTCTCCCGCGACGGCAGCCGACTGGCGGTCTTCGGGTCGTGCTACCGCGTCTGGGTGTGGACGGTCGCCGATGGCGAACTGCTGTTCGAGGACCGCGGGGACAAGACCAACCTCTACAGCGACGTGTGGCCCGGCGACCTGTCCCCGGACGGGCGGTGGCTAGTCTACCCGTCCGGGGACGGGACCGGCCTACGGCTGATCGACCTGTCGAACCCCCGCCCCGGCGGCCGTCCGATCGCGGGGCAGCCGTCACGGATCACCGATGTCGCCTTCACCCCGAACGGGGCGCGGCTGGTCACTGTCTGCGCCGACGGGACGGGCCTGGTGTGGGACGTCGCGGCGCTGACGGCGAAGCAGCAGCGGAAGCCGATCGACTATCCCGCGGTCGATGAGTTGTGGGACGCGCTGGCCGACACGGACGCCGAGAAGGCCGGGCGGGCGATCGAGGGGCTGATTCGCAGCCCGACGTCCGCGGTGGCGCTGTTGGCCGAGCGGTTGACGCCAGTCGCCGCCCCGGACCCGGCCGAGGTGCGGAAGCTGGTCGCCGCGCTGGACAGCGACAAGTTCGCCGATCGGGACCGAGCCGAACGGGCCTTACAGAGATACCGGGAGCTGGCGGTGTCGGCCCTGAGTGCGGCGCTGAAGCAGCCGCTTTCGTCCGAGCACCGGGCCAGGCTGGAGCGCCTGCTTGACCAGGCCGACGGGGTGGAGCACGCCCCCGACCGGGTGCGGGGGCTGCGGGCCGTCGAGGTACTGGAGCGGGTCGGCGGCGCCGACGCCCGGCGGGTGCTGGAACGGCTGGCCGGTGGGGCGCCGTCTGCCCGGCTGACCCGGGAGGCGCGAAAAGCCCTGGACCGGATGAAACCCGCCGAACAAGTCCTCCCTCGGTAGCCGAGGGTTCTCGCAATCGTCTCTCGTCTCGTCGTCTCGTTCCCAAGCTCTGCTTGGGAACGCAGGTCGCCAAGCTCCGCTTGGCGGTTAGACGCGAACAAGGCGCTTTCGAGAAGCGCGATAGCTGGCCGCCCGCGTGACCCGCGAAGCGGAGCTTCGCGAACCGCGTTCCCAAGCAGAGCTTGGGAACGAGAGGCCGGCTGACCCGGGAGGCGCGAAAAGCCCTGGACCGGATGAAACCCGCCGAACAAGTCCTCCCTCGGTAGCCGAGGGTTCTCGCCCGGCCTGACTGTGTTTCGTGTTCTAACCTTCCGTCAGACGGCGCTTCAGCCCGCTGACGGAGGTCTCCCGTTGCTGCCCCCCTCGCTCCGCCGCTTCCTCCGACCTGAGACCGCCTTCTTCCTCCTCGTCTGGGGCATCTTCCAGTTCGCCTTCCGGGAGCGGGCGTTCTTCGACCCGGGGTCGCTCTGGCACGTCAAGGTCGGCGAACTGATCCTCGACCACGGGTTCATGCACACCGACCCGTTCACCTACACCCACGAAGGCCGGACCTGGATCCCCCAGCAGTGGGGCGCCGAGGTGCTGATGGCCCTCGCCCACCGGGCGGCCGGGCTGGACGCGATGCTGCTGGGGTTCTCGACCTTGGTGGCCGCGCTCTACACCTGGGTTTTCGCCCGGATGCGCCGGGCCGGGATGCACCCGTTGTTGGCCGGGGTGCTGACCGGCGGCTGCCTGTTCGCCGGGGCGTTCCACTACGTCGCCCGGCCACATATGAGCACCATCGTGTTCCTGGGCTGGACGATGGCGTGCCTGGTGGACTTCGACCGCGGCCGGGCCACCGCGGCCCGGCTCGCCGGGCTGATCCCGCTGTACATTGTCTGGACCAACCTGCACGGCGGCGTGCTCGGCGGGGTGTTCACCCTGGGGCTGGCCGTGGCCGGGTGGGGAGTGCTCTTCCTGCTGCAGCAGGACTCGCCGATCAAGTCGTGGCGGGGCGCGTGGCTGCTCGTCGGCGTCGTCGTCTCGTGCGCCTTGACACCGTTTGACAACCCGTTCGGGATGGAGATGATCCACACCTGGCAGCGGATCGTCGGCTCGGACGTACTCAAGCAGGTGGTCAACGAGCACAAGCCGCTCAACCTGGCCAACGCGCCGGACCAGGTGATCTTCGGGTTCGGGGTGGCGTACCTGGTCCTGTTCGCCGGCACGCTGCCGCGGCGGCCGCGGGTGACGTGGCTGATCCCGCTGGTCTGGTTCGCGCTGGCGTTCCAGGGCATCCGCCAGGGGCCGCTGTTCGCCATCACCGGGGCGATCGTGCTCGCGGACTTCTGGCCGCACACCGTCTGGTATCGCCTCCTGAAGCGGTACGGCGACACCGTCATCCAGGACCCGCCGGACGAGGATGCGGGCCGCGGCTGGCGGCCCTACGCGATCCCCGCGCTGGCGGTCCTTGCGGTGCTGCTGCTCCAGGTGTTCGGCGTGTCGGCCCCGCTGGTTGGCCGCGGGTGGGCGCGGCTCGACCCGTCGGACTCGCCGGTGGAACTGACCGAGCAAATCCGGGAGTACCGGCGCGTCAAAGGCCCGGACGCCCGCATCTACAACGACGCCAACTGGGGCGGGTATCTGATCTATCACTTGCCCGGCATGAAAATCTACATGGACGACCGGTTCGAGTTGTACGGCGACGCCTGGACGGCCGACTACGTGGACCTGATCTGGTATCACCCTGAGCGAATCGAGGGGGTGATGGACAGGTACGACCTGGAGTTGGCGTTGATCGTCACCGGTGACGAGCGGACGAAGCTCGACCTGTACATGTCCGGGAACGACCGCTGGACCGAACTGGGTCGCACCAAGACGGCGGTGTTGTTCCGGCGGACCAAGCCGTAGGGTGGGCCGAGTCTTCGAGGCCCACCGTGCGCCGGATGGTGGGCCTCGAAGACTCGGCCCATCCGACAAGCCCCGAGCACCCGCAACCCGTATCATGCCCGCACCTGCTGCGCGGTCCGATGACCCGTCGGAGGTGTGATGTGTCCGCCGGCGCGATCGCCCATTACCACGACCTGCTAACCGACGGCGGCCTCGCCGCCGACTCGCAGGATCGGCTCGACCGGCTCCAGGAGGCGCGCGGTCTGTTCTTCGGCGACCGGCCGGTGTGCACGGTCCTGCGGCCGCGGTTCCTCACCCCGGACCAGTACCGGTTCCTCCGCGGCCGGGTGAAAGCCCTCCTCCCGGCACTCCAGACCGTGTACGACCGGGCCATCGCCGACCCCGCGTTCCGCCGGCTGTTCCGCCTCCTGGACTGGGAGGAGCAACTGCTGGCCATCGACCCGGGCTACCCGGTCCCGCACCCGACCAGCCGGCTCGACGCCTTCTTCACCCCCGGCCGGGAGCTGTGGTTCACCGAGTACAACACCGAGACCCCCGCCGGGGCCGGGTACTCCGACGCCCTGGCGGACGTCTTCTACGGGCTGCCGGTCTTCCAGGAGTTCCAACGCCGCTACCACGTCTTCCCGGTCCCGGCGAAGCCCGGCGTTCTGCATGCCCTGCTTGACTCCTACGACCGGTGGCGCGGGCTGCGGGCCGACCCGCCGCGGGTCGCCATCCTCGACTGGCGGGAGGTGCCGACGTTCCGCGAGTTCGTCCTCATCTACGACTACCTCAAGGGCTTCGGGATCGAGGCCCGCAACGTGGACCCGCGGGACGTGGAGTACGCCGACGGCAAGCTGATG
The DNA here is from genome assembly GCA_035699305.1 of Fimbriiglobus sp. Classification (GTDB taxonomy): domain Bacteria; phylum Planctomycetota; class Planctomycetia; order Gemmatales; family Gemmataceae; genus DASSAT01. The sequence continues at coordinate 5,453 of DASSAT010000731.1, forward strand.
GCCGGTGACTACCACATCACCCTGATCTACAAGCGGGTCCTGCTGAGCGATCTGATCGACCGCGGCGGGATCGACCACCCGGTCGTCCGGGCCGTCCGGGACGGGGCGGTGTGTATGGTCAACTCGTTCCGGTGCAAGGTGCTGGCCAAGAAGGCGAGCTTCGCGGCCCTCTCCGACGAGCGCAACGCTGACCTGTTCACCGCCGAGCAGCACCGGGCGATCGCCGACCACGTCCCGTGGACGCGGGTCGTCGAGGAGCGCAAGACGATGTACGACGGCCGGGCGATCGACCTGATGCCGTTCGCCGCCGCCAACAAGGACCGGTTCCTGCTGAAGCCCAACGACGACACCGGCGGCCACGGGATCGTCCGCGGGTGGGCGGTGGACCGGCAGACCTGGGACCGGGCGCTCCAGGCCGCGCTGGCCGAGCCGTTCGTCATTCAGCAGCGGGTAAGCCTGCCGACGGAGCCGTACCCGTGCGTCCGCGACGGCCGGCTGGAGTTCCGCGACCGGGTGCAGGACACCGACCCGTATGTGGCGTTCGGGTCGTACGCCCACGGGTGCCTGACCCGAGTCTCGACCGCGGAGCCGGTGAACGTGGCCGCCGGCGGCGGGTCCGTGGTGCCGACCTTCCTGATCGAGGAGCGGTAGCCCGAGCAATTCCCCGTTCTGTCTCGCAGGACTGGCGACAACCCGTACCAAGGCGTTCACCACAAAGATCACACAAAGACACACAAAGAGGAAGAGGTTAAAGAGAGTGATGTCTTTCTTTGTGTTTTCTTTGTGTGATCTTTGTGCCTTTGTGGTGAACGCCTTCCGATCGTCGAAGATGTGGCAGCCACAATAAGCGGGGATCGCTCAGAGCTGTAGCCAGTCGCGGGGCGGTAGGCAGGGATGGTATGATGAAGCCCCTCGAGCCGTCCGGGTGGGGGGTGTGCCGTGGTTCAGACGTTCGAGCGGTCGGGCATCCGCTTCCAGTACCCGGCCAACTGGCGGATCGAAGCCGAGGACGTCGGCGACGGCTGGACCGTCACCCTGCAGAGCCAGGAGACGGCGTTCGCCCTCGTCAGCCTCCGGCCGGACGCCGATTCCGCCGCCCAGGTGGCCGACGAGGCACTGGCGGCGCTGCGGGCCGAGTACCCCGATCTGGACGCCGAACCGGTCCTCGACGACCTGGCCGGCCAGCCCGCTGTCGGGCACGACATCGACTTCCTCACCCTCGACACCGCGATCCTGTGCCGGACCCGGTGCATCGAGACGGCGGCCGGCCCGCTGCTGGTGATGGGCCAGACGAGTGAGTACGACCGGGAGCAGAACGAGCCGGTGCTGCGGGCGATCTGTGCGTCTCTCCAACTGGAGGACTGACCATGCGGCTGTCCCGTCCGGGGTTCACGCTGGTCGAGTTGCTCGTCGTCATTGCGATCATCGCCATCCTGATCGGCCTGCTATTGCCGGCCGTGCAGCGGGTGCGCGAGGCCGCCGCCCGGACCCAGTGCGCCAACAACATGAAGCAGATCGGACTGGCGGCCCACAACTACCACGACGTACACGGCCGACTGCCGTACCACCGCCGGTGCCCGGCCCCGTTCGCTGGCGGGAACGACCCGCTGTGCTGGACCTCCCCGGACCCGTTCGCCTGGACCGGCCCGGACGAGCGGTTCTGGTCGGCGTTCGACAACCGCCCCGGGACCACGCTCTACGACCGGCTCGCCGACTACCGGCCGGACGGCTTCCTCTGGCCGTACCTGGAGGGCAATCAGAAGGTGATGATCTGCCCGAAGGGCTTCGAGGACGAGCGCGGCAAGGCGGACTTCGGCCGGGCGTTCCAGATCTGTTACGCGCTCAACGGCGTCACCCGCGGGCCGGAGGGGAAGTCGCTGGTGCGGGTGTCGAACGGGACCGGCACGTCGAACGTGTACTATGCCTGGGAGCACAACAACGGCCCGGTCTGCTTCATTGGCTCTGGCGGCGACCGGCTGCCGATCCCGCGGGGGGTTCCGGGCAGCGAACGGCACTACCCGGAACGGCACATGGGGATGATCCTGGTGGTGTACTGCGACGGCCACGTCGAGCCGTCCCGCCCGGCTGACTTGGCCGAGGAACGCTTCAACGCCGAGTGACGCCGGCCGCGCCCGTTCGAGCCGAGACGAACGAAGTGGCAGTTGGGGGCGAATCGAACCCAAGGTGAACCGATGGACGACGCCACCCGACACTCCCTCTTGCAGCTGCTCGGCAAGGCCATGAGCGACATCTCGGAAGAGTGCTACTATGCCGGGTGGCTTGGCGGGACTGAGTATTTTGTCCCCGAACTATGCCGCCGAGCCTTGGAGTCTGGCCGGCCGCAACTCTGGGGGCACGGCGAGGTGACGCCTGAGGAGGCCCGAGGACTGACGTACCTTGCCGATCGACTTGGGTACTGGGCGGACCTCGACGACGCGGCAACCGGATATGTCCCGCACCAGCCGTTCCCGATCCCAAAGGAATATGCTGAGGGCATTGACCGAGAGCAAGTTAACACGCCGAAGGCGCCGTAGGTGGGGATGATTACAGACCCGCAGGTTGCCGAGGTTGCTTCGTGGGACATGCCCGCACGCCGTTCTTCAGCCCGAAGGGCTGGGAGTCCTCAGCCCGGGGCGCCGCCCCGGGTTCGGGCGTTCGAGGAACGCTCAGCCCAAAGGGCTGGGACAACGCGGCCTGTCCCAGCCCTTCGGGCTGGATGGGGCGGTTGGCTCTCCCCGGGGCGGTGCCCCGGGCTGAGGACTCCCAGCCCTTCGGGCTGATGGCGCGGAACACAACTTCGATTACCCGCGGGTCTGTAGGGATCACGATTCATTCCCATCCAAGGCTTCCACCGCGTCGCGGCCGCATCCCCGGACCTGCGGGTCGCCGTGCAGCTGGGCTTCGACCGCGTCGAGCATCAACGCCGCATCCCCGGACCTGCGGGTCGCCGACTGCCGGACCGTTGCACGTTCCCACTTCCTTGTTCCCACGCCGAGCGCGGGATCAAGGAAGAAGAAATGGAATGTATAGTTCACAGGAGGATGTGGAGCAGGTGGTCACTTATCGACCACCCAGGGCGTCAGATCGACACCTTCCGGATGTGGCGCCCTGGCGCTCTGACCTCCGTCGGTGGAAGCCAGGAACGGTCGTACCGGGATCAGATTGCCACATTGCCACTCCCGAAAGTGGCAATCTGCCCTCCTGATCTCCACCGATTTAGGCAGCGACCGAAAAAGAGGGTCAGACCGCCAAACTGGTGCACCCAGAAAATGGCGGTCTGGTGACCTGACCCCATTTGGGGAGCACCTATCACATGAACCGGCCGCGTTGCATTCTGCTCATCTCGTACATGATCTTCGCTGCGATCCTGTTCACGATTCCGCTCGAAAGTTCGGATGCGAAGTTAGTGCCTACACCGCTCAAAGTCGAGGTTCGCAGTGCAGTTGTGACGGACAACGGCGAATTCACGGCCCGAGTCCGGTTCCGGAACATGACCCCCCGAGCAGTTTCCCTACCGGAGCCGCAAGACACGAGTCATCGGTGCTGCCCATTCCCCTCTCCGGTGATGGTCTTCGCGGCGTTTCCGGTTAAGGGACGCTGCTTCGTATTCCCGGGCCTCGTCGCGGACACTACTGGCAACCATAGACTCATCGACCGGTCATGCTCCAAGCTCCGGGTTGAACCGTACTCCTGGATCGACATGGACATCAAAACCGTCGGCCCGTTGCAGCTGTCGTACCCGCTGACCTTCCGCTGCTACTACGTCAACCCCCGGGAGGAGGGCGCGGGGCACAAGTCCGATATCGAGCGAGACGGCACCTTCTTCGGGGAGGTCATCTCGGACCCGCTGTTCGTTCCGGCGAGAAAGGTCGGCCCCTGAATGCCCACCCACGGCTTCCTCCGCGTCGCGGCCGCGTCCCCGGACCTGCGGGTCGCTGACTGCCGGTTCAACGCCGAGCGGACCCTCGACCTGCTGCGGCAGGCTGAGGACGTCGGGGCGGACCTCGCTGTCTTCCCCGAGTTGGGGCTGACCGGGTACACCTGCAACGACCTATTCCACCACCGCACCCTCCAGCACGCGGCCCTGGCGGCACTCGACACGCTCCTCGACGCGGCCGACCTGTGCTTCGGCGGGGTGGCGGTGGTCGGGCTGCCGCTGGAGGTGGACGGCCGGCTGTTCAACTGCGCCGCCGTCTTCCACGGGGGGAAGCTGCTCGGCGTCGTGCCGAAGACGTACCTGCCGAACTACAAGGAGTTCTACGACCTGCGGTTCTTCGCCCCCGGACCGTCCGCCGTCTCGCGGGAGGTACAGATCGTCGGCCAACGTGTGCCGTTCGGGGCAGACCAGTTGTTTTCCTCCGGCGACGGGTTCGTGCTGGGCGTCGAGGTCTGCGAGGACGTGTGGATGCCGGTGCCGCCGAGTTCGCTTCAAGCGATCGCCGGGGCGACGGTGCTGGCGACCCTGTCGGCCAGCAACGAGACGATCGGCAAGGCCGCCTACCGCCGGCAACTCGTCGCCGGGCAGTCGGGCCGGTGCGTTGCCGGGTACGTCTACGCCTCGTGCGGCCCCGGCGAGTCCACGACCGACCTCGTATTCGGCGGGCACTGCTTGATCACCGAGAACGGCTCGATCCTCGCGGAGTCGCCGCGGTTCCGCCGCGGCGGGCACCTGACCGTCGCCGATCTCGACCTCGACCGGCTCCAGCGCGACCGGGTGACGACGAACAGCTTCGGCGAGGCGGCCCGCGACCCGGGCCTCGTCCGCGAGTTCCGTCGCGTCGCGTTCACGCTGCCCGACCGGGCCGAGCGCACGCCGACGTTGATGCGGCACGTCGATCCGCACCCGTTCGTGCCGTCGGACCCGGCGACGCTGCGGGAGCGGTGCGACGAGATTTTCCACACCCAGGTGTGCGGGCTGGCGAAGCGGCTCGACCACGTCGGCCGGCCGGCGGTGTCGATCGGCGTCTCCGGCGGATTGGACTCGACGCTCGGGCTGCTCGTCGCGTGCAAGACGTTCGACGCCCTCGGCGAGCCGCGGGCGAAGATCAAGGCGCTGACGATGCCGGGGTTCGGCACCACCGACCGGACCCTCCGCAACGCCCGGGCGCTCATGAGGGCGGTCGGCGTGTCGGACCGGGAGGCGGACATCCGGGCGAT
>DASSAT010000732.1:0-2777 GCA_035699305.1 Fimbriiglobus sp.
AAGCTGGGTGTCCTCCTCTCTCTCCTTCGCGCCGGCGAGCCGAATTCTGCTGGCCGCCATCGTCGCATTGGAGATGAACATCCCGTCCGGGGCGGTGGTGAACTCGGCCTCTTCCGACGTGAACAGCATCCCGTCCCCGAAGTACACGCCTAGCTGTTGCCCCCGGATCAACGGCCCGAGCGTCTCGGCAACGGCGGTCTTGATCCGGTTGTGTGCGAAGGCCCGCTCCGGCATGACATCGACCCACACGTCCCCGTTGAGGAACCCGACGACGACGCCATCCGGAATATCGGCCGTCCGAAGCCACCGAAGGAAACTCGGGTGATCGACCACCCAATCCGGGATGTGGATCCTTCCCCTCTCCACCATCAACGTGATTTCCGCCATCCCCAATCCCCTTTCTGGTCCGCCGCAGCATACCCCCCTCGGAAGCAGTTGCCCACCCCAACCCCACTTGGCACAACCGATCCACTCTCCACGGCCATCACTTTTCCTCCAGTTCTTCCGCGGCCCGGCGGCAGTACCAGACGGTCACCTCACGTCGTTTCGCCTGCGCGGTTTGGTGCCCGGGGGACGGTCATCCATGTCATCGTGTACTCGCCGTTAGGAGTTTCGGTCATGCGGTCTGTTTTGCGGTCTGTCTTTGCGCATCGGCCCCGCGCGGGCCAGCCGACCCGGTTCCGGCCCGAGTTGGAGCCGCTCGACGGCCGGTGGGTGCCGTCCGGCTTCCGCCAGACGAACCTGGTCGCCGACGAACCGGGGGTGGCCCCGCTCACCGACCCGACCCTGGTCAACGCCTGGGGCATCTCCCTCAGCCCGACCACCGGCGCGTTCTGGGTGTCGGCCAACGGGACCGGGATCAGCGCGCTCTACATCGGGGACGTCAACGGCAGCGCCGTCGCCCGGCCGTTCGGCGTCACCGTCCCCGGCGGGGCGCCGACCGGCCAGGTGTTCAACGGGACCGGCGACTTCCGGGTCTCGTCCGGGACGGCGAGCGCGACCGCGCTGTTCGTCTTCGCGACCGAGACGGGGAACATCACCGGCTGGAATCCGACAGTACCCCTACCGCCGCCGTCGCTGGTCGCGCAGCTCGGGGCGGCCAACCCGGGGGCGGAGTACACCGGGCTGGCCCTCGGCAACAACGGCGCGGGGAACTTCCTCTACGCCGCCGACTTCAAGGGGAAGAAGATCGACGTGTTCAACTCCGCGTTCGCCCCGACCGCCCTCGCGGGGAACTTCACCGACCCGGGCATCCCGAAGCAGTACGCGCCGTTCAACATCCAGAACCTGGGCGGCAAGCTGTACGTCACCTACGCCAAGCAGGACAAGGACGGCAACTTGGACGGCGGCAACGGGTTCGTCAGCGTCTTCGATCTCAACGGCAACTTCCTGTCGCGGCTGGTGTCGCGCACCCACCTGAAGGAGCCGTGGGGGCTGGCGCTGGCGCCGGCCAACTTCGGCGACTTCGGCGGCGCGCTCTTGGTCGGCAACCACGGCGACGGGTCGGTCAACGCCTTCGACCCAAACACCGGGGACTTCCTCGGCAAGCTGCGCGACGAGACCGGCGCCCCGGTCCGCATCGACGGCCTGTTCGGGCTGGCGTTCGGCAACGGCGTCACGGCCGGCGACGCCGACGCCCTGTACTTCGCCGCCGGGCCGAACGGCGGTGAGGACGGGCTGTTCGGCAAACTGCGGTTCGTGCCCGACGCCGGTGTTGCCGCGGGCATCGCCCCGCAGGGGTTGCTCCTGCCCACGCCGCCCGTGACCGGGCCGGCGGTCCCGACCGCCGACGGGCCGGCCAGGGCGGCCGACGCCCCCACCGATGTCGTCGCCCCGATCCCGTTGCACGGTCCGACCGTGTCGTTCGGCGCACCGACGCTGGCCGCGCCGACGGTCTGGATCGACCCGCTGCTCGACCTCGGCGTGGACGCCGACCCGGTGTAGTAACGCGCGATCTCCCGACCGCCGGTGGTCATCCCGACTGCCGGCGGTCCGCATTTCTACCGCACGACCGGCACCCTCTCCCAGCCCTTCCCCGCCTCCGCGGCCGTAACTCAGTGAATTTTCATCCCCCGTTGCTTACAATTATGAGAGTCCACACCCCCGCCGCGCGAACTCGCCGCCATGATGCTCCTCGACGCCCTGGCCCGCCGTGGCCTCCTGACCGACGCCGACCGCGCCCGGGCCGCCGACGCCGTCGCCGCCAGCCCGGACCGGCCGCCCCACCTGACCCTCCTGGAGAAGGGCTTCCTCAAGGAGGAGCCGCTCTACGACGTACTGGCCGAGGAGTTCGGCCTGGACTTCGTCGATCTGACCAAGACGCCCGTCGAGCCGGAGGCGCTGGTCGGGGTGCCGCAGAAGCTCGTCCACCGCCGCAACCTGATGCCGATCGCCCGGGTCAACGGGACGCTCGTCGTCGCCACCGGCGACCCGTTCGACGCCTACGCCCTGGACGAGTTCGCCACCGTCACCGGGCTGGAGGTGCGGCCGGTCCTCGGCAGCCCCCGCGAGATCGCCCGGCTCTTACGACACCACTTCGGCGTCGGCGGCGACACCGTCACCGCCCTCATGGAGGAGGCCGGCAAGGACGAGCTGGAGTTGCTCGAAGACATTGAGGCCGACGACAGCGAACTGGCCAAGCAGGCCCAGGAAGCCTCGGTCGTCCGGCTCGTGAACCAAATCCTCGTCGAGGCCGCCAACGAGCGGGCCAGCGACATCCACATCGAGCACGAGGAGCAGACCCTCCGCATCCGCTACCGGATCGACGGCCTCTTGCA
>DASSAT010000733.1:0-4840 GCA_035699305.1 Fimbriiglobus sp.
CTCGGCCACATCGCCACGGCGACCTCGACCGATGGCGGCAACCACTGGGGCGAGCCGTCGTGGCTTCCCGTGACGGCCCCGGAGTCGCCGGCAACGATCCGCCGCATCCCGGCGACCGGCGACCTGCTGCTGCTGTGGAACAACACTTTCCAGATCGGTGCCGGGCACGGCGGCCGGCGGACACCGCTGACCGCGGCCGTCTCGTCCGACGAGGGCAAGACGTGGCGCCACGTCCGTAACGTGGAGGGCCGCGCCGACCAGACCTACGCCTACACCAGCGTCCTGCTCGTCAAGGACCGGGTGATACTGACGTACTACATCACCGACCCGAAGGACAAGCGATGGTCGTCTCGGTTCCGCTCGCTCCCCGTGAGCTGGCTGTACGAAGCGGCCCGGTAACGTCCCCACCGACCAGGAGCCTCGCCGTGCCCCAGTCCGACCGCCGCCAGTTCCTCCGCGCCGCAGCCGCCGCCCCGCTGCCGTTGGCCCTTCCCGCCGCCGCGGCCGCGGAACCCGCCGCGGTCGAGATCGGCTCCCGCCGCGAGTTGTTCGTGGACGACGCGCTGATCGACCGACTCGTCGGCAAGGCGTCGCTGCGGCTGCACCACCCGCAGCCGCGGGAACTCGCCCTGGTCCACGACGCCCCGTGGGAGGGGAGCGGCAGCGGCTACCACAGCGTCTTCCGCGACGGCGACCGCTACCGCATGTACTACAAGGCCTGGCACCTGGACGTCTCCGGCGGCAAGCTGAACACCTCGGCCCACCCGCTCTACACCTGTACCGCCGAGAGTGACGACGGCGTCCGCTGGCGCAAGCCGGAACTCGGGCTGCATGACTTCCGCGGGTCGAAGGCGAACAACATCGTCATCGCCAGCGGCAAGGTCGGCGACGTGAACGCCGACGCCGGCCACCCGGCGGTCTTCCGCGACGAGAACCCGGACGCCCCGGCCGACGCCCGGTACAAGGCGCTGCTCCGCTCGAACGGGCCGCACGGACTGCTGGCGTTCAAGTCCGCCGACGGCCTGCGCTGGGAGCCGATGGCGGACGAGCCGGTCATCACGGCCGGGGCGTTCGACTCGCAAAACCTCGCCTTCTGGGACCCGGTCCGCGAGGAGTACCGCGCCTACTGGCGGGTCTTCACCGGCGGCGTCACCGACGCGAAGACGTGGAAGCCGACCGGCTACCGAGCCATCCGCACCGCGACCTCGAAGGACTTCCTCACCTGGACGAACCAGGCCGACCTGACGTACACGGACTCCCCGCCCGAACATCTCTACACCAACCAGGTCAAGCCGTACCACCGCGCCCCGCACCTCTTGATCGGGTTCCCGACCCGCTACGTCGAGCGGCCGTGGTCGGACTCGCTGCGGGCGTTGCCGGAGCGCGAGCACCGCGAGCAGCGGTCGAAGGCGGGGCAGCGCTACGGCACCGCGATCACCGAGGGGCTGCTGATGGCCAGCCGCGACGGGGTGCGGTTCAAGCGGTGGAACGAGGCGTTCCTGCCGCCCGGCCCCGAGCGCCCCGGGACGTGGAACTACGGCCACCAGTACATCGCCTGGCACCTGGTCGAGACGAAGTCCGCCCTGGAGGGCGCGGCCAACGAGTTGTCCCTGTACGCCAGCGAGAGCTATTGGACCGGCGACAGCAGCGCCCTGCGCCGCTACACGCTGCGGCTCGACGGCTTCGTGTCGGCTACCGCGCCGATGGCCGGCGGCGAAGTCGTGACCCGACCGGTCACGTTTACCGGCTCGAAGTTGAGGGTGAACTTCGCCACGTCGGCTGCCGGGGCGGTCCGGGTGGAGCTTCAGGACGCGGCGGGCCGGCCGCACCCCGGCTTCGTCCTGGCGGACTGTCCGCCCCTGTTCGGGGACACGGTCGAGCGGCCGGTGAGTTGGAAGTCCGGCGGCGACGTGAGCCAGCTGGCCGGCAAGCCGGTCCGCCTGCGGTTCGCCCTGGAAGACGCCGACCTGTACGCTTACCGGTTCGGCGGATAGCGCCGCCTTAGCTCCGCGTATTACCGGTGCCGGTTCCAGTCCAGCGCCAGCGGCAGCGCCGAGACCCGGGCCAGCGGCATCAGCACCACGATGGCCATCGCCAGCGTGGACGTGGCAACGACCTCGCCGGGGACGACCCGGGCGAACAGCCCGAACAGGGCGGCGTACACCGCCACCCAGACGCCCGCGAGGGTCGCCAGGGTGCGGTCCGCGACGAGCCGCTTCCGCCGCAGCCCCCGGACCGCCGCCACGGCCGCCGCGAACTTCAGCCCGACGGCGGTTGCGAGCAGCCACGGGAGCAACTCGGGAACGTAGTGGTGGTACTCGGGGTGGATGAGGAACCACAGACCGAACAGGATCAGGCCGAACAGGACGAAGACCCCCGCGAACACGCTCCCCTTGATCAGCCACTCGCGGCCGGTCAGGCCGATCAGTAGGTTCTCCGCCATCCGCCTCCAGGTCATGAGCACGAGCACTGCCGCGACGGCGGCCACAGTCGCGGCGACCTCCGCGGCCGGGCGGCCCGCGAGCCAGGCTCGCCCCATCTCCCCCAGTGGTTCGTCGGCCCCCGAGAGGAACACCGCCGCGGCGATCAGCACGGCTGCCACCGCCCAGGCGATCAGCGCCGTCCGCTCGGCCCCCCGCAGCTTCGCGGCGACCATCTGCGTCGTGGTCAGCGGTCGGGTGGCGATGAACGACGGCAGGCTGTAGTGGTCGCGGGCCCACGGGTTGTGCTTGCCCACCGCCGCGCCCGCCATCCCGGCGAGGAAGACGGGGGCGGCCAGCGCCAGCCCGAGACTCCGCACCAGCCGGGGCGGGTCGTGCTCGTCCAGGAACAGCGGGAGGAGGAAGAGGGGAAGCATGATGACGACGAGCAGCGGCAACATGAACCCGCGCCGCCGACACTCGAACCACACCTGGGCCCGCGTCGCCGAGGCGAACGCCCCGCGTTCGCGCCGGCGGATCGAGACCGCCCGGCCGACCCGGAACACCCAGTCCCAGCTCGGCACCGTCCCGTGCCTGGCCCGTATCACGCCCGCGTAGGCGGCGGCCGCGCCGACCACCAGCGCGCCGCCCAGGTACGTCGATAGGACCCACGGGGGCGCGTCGAGGTTCTGGGCGAGCATCACCCCCGTGGCCGGGAGATGCCCGACCAGCATACCCACCAGAGGCCGTGCCAACGGCAGCCCGAACGGCCACCAGAGCAGGGCCTGCATCCACACGAGTTGGGCGGCCGCGAGCAGGGCCGGCCAGAGCAACGGGACGTCGATGTCCGACTGTCGGAACAGGATACCCGCGACCACCAGCCAGAGCAGGGCGGCCGCCGCCGCCCCGGTCAGGATGGGCCACCCGGCCAGCTCGGCCGTCCGCACCGGCAGGGTGAACTGCCGGGCCGGGAAGCACGTCCCGGCCGCGGCCACGTCGGCCTCGAACCCGTAGGCGAACACCGACGCCAGGTAGCAGGCGCACATCAGGAGCGGCAGGCTGGCGATGATTCTGGTAGACATCGCCTGAGTCGGTTCGAGGACCGCATTTGCCACCGTGACCCCGGTGGCGGCCGCGACCACACTCGCCAGCACCGCGGTCAGTCCCCACCGGTGCCGCCGCCACACCGGCCACGCGAGCGCCCACGCCGTTGACGTCATGACTGGTTCCCCCCGGCCCGGGCCACGAAGATCTCGTCCAAAGACGGCATCCCTCGGTCCACGACCCGCCCGCCGACAGCTTCCGCGGCTTCTTGCAACTCGCCCAGACGCCCCTGACAGACGGCCGTCCACTCCTGCCCGCCTCCCTCCCACGCCAACGCCCCGGCCAGCGCCGGCGGCCGCGCTCGGCCCGACTCGAACCGCACCGTCAGCCGATGGTGCCCGGCCTTCAGATCGTCCAGTGGGCCGCAGTACGCCAGCCGGCCGCGGATCAACAGCGCCACCGAGTCCGACACCCGCTCCACCTCGTCGAGCAGGTGCGACGAGAACAACACCGTCCGCCCCTCGTCGGCCACGGTGCGGATCACCGCCCCGAGGATGTCCCGGCGGACGATCGGGTCCAGCCCGCTCGACGGCTCGTCGAGGACCAGCAGCGCCGGCCGGTACGCGCACGCCGCCAGCAGTCCGGCGCGGGACCGCTGCCCGCGCGACAGGTGCTTCACCTTCGCCCCGGGGTCCAGCTCGAACTCCCGGCGCAACCTCTCGGCATATGTCCGGTCCCAGCCGGGGAAGAACGACTCGGTGTACCGCATCAGTTCGCTGATGGTCATCCACCCGGGCAGGTCGGTGTCCTCGGCGAGATAGCCGACCCGGGACAGCACCCCGACCGGGTCGGCGACCGGGTCGCGGCCGAACACGCGCACGGTCCCCTGCTCGGCGCGGAGCAGGCCGAGCAGGTGCTTGATGAGCGTCGTCTTGCCGGCCCCGTTGGCGCCGACCAGACCGAACACGGCCCCGCGCGGCACCCGCACGGACACCCCGTCCAGGGCGAGCTTCGGGCCGAACCGGCGGGACAGCCGGTCCACGGCGATCACGTCTTCGGTCGTCATGGCATCACGACTCCTTGGGCCCCAGCGCCCGGTCGCGCTGGCGGATCAGGTCGAACAGTTCGTCGGGATCGAAGCCGAGTTGCCGCGCCTCGGAGAGCAGCGCGTCGATGCGCTCGGTCAGGATGCGCAGCCTCTCCCGCCGGGCCAGCGGGGAACCCGCACTGGAGACGTACGTCCCAGCGGTGCCCTTCTTGACGACGACGCCGGCGACTTCCAGTTCCCGGTAGGCGCGGGCGACCGTGTTCGGGTTGATGACCAGCCGCTCGGCCAGGGTGCGGATCGGCGGCAGCTCGTCGCCCGGCTCCAACCG
>DASSAT010000734.1:0-4242 GCA_035699305.1 Fimbriiglobus sp.
GGCGTTCCTGGACCGGCGGGCGGCGGTGCGGCCGGGCGACCCGCAGGCGCTGACCGACGCGGCGGCGGCACACATCGACCTGGCGGTGCTGGCGACGTGGACGCCGGGGGCCGGGCTGGCCGGCGGGGCCGCGGGGTTCGAGGCGGCCCCGGACCGCATCCCCACGGACGTGGCCGAGCGACACCTTTACACCGGGCTGCGGTACTTGCGCGCGGCGCGGGCAGCGAACCCGCTTACGGCGCGGGCGCACGCCCGGCTCGGGGTGTACGCCGGGTACTTCCAGTCGAGCGAGCCGGCCGCGGTCCACTTCGCGCGGGCGAAGCGGCTGATGCCGGTTGATCCCGACATCTGGTTCTTCAGCGGCCGAGAAGCGCTGGCGCGCGGCGACGAGGCCGCCGCTTGGTCCGACTGGCGGCGGTCGCTGGCGCAGTCGTCGCTGCACCTCGGGTCGATCCTCCGGGCGGCGCGCGGCAAGCTGAACGCCGAGGAGATTCGCGCGAAGCTGCTGCCGGACGACCCGGCGGTGCTGCTCGCGGCGGCGAACGTGCTGTACCCGGACCCGGTGGGGCAGGCAGCCGAGCGCCGACCGTTCCTGGAGGAGGTGGCGGCGGCCGACCGGCCGGGCCTGCCGGTGGAGCGGCTGATGATCGTGGCGGACGCGCTGGCGTGGCTGGGTCGGCCGGACGAGGCGGCGGCGGTCTGGCGGCGGGCGGCGGACGCGGAGCCGGATCGGGTGGACGTGCGAAGCCGGTTCGCCGGCTTTCTGGAGTCGGAGGAGCGGTACGAGGAGGCGATCGAGCAGCTGGAGTGGCTGCGCCAGGAGCAGCCGCGTAACGAGGCGTACCGCGACCGGCTCGACGCGGCGAAGCACGCGCTGAAGCTGCGGCGGGAGATCGAGGGGAAGTGATCGTCCCTGGGACCGCGCTGCCGGGGGCTGCGGCCGTGGGTATCATCGCGGCATGACCGAGACCGACTGGCTCACCTGCACCACGCGGCCGAAGGCCATGCTTCTGCAGAGCCGTAGCACGACCTCGGTTCGCAAGGTCCAACTACTCGGGTGTGCCTGTAGCCGGCTGGTGTGGGACTATATTCCGGCAGTGCTGGCCGAAGCGTTATCGGTCGTAGAACGCTACCAAGACGGATCGACGGATATACCCGACTGGTTGACCATCCGAGATACATTTCTGAGTGCTTACACGAACGCCATTTCTGGAGGCGGAGACCCCGGCACGCCCGAGTTCGCCGGTCTACTGGCGGCTTACACGGTGGCGATTATGGGACCGGCCGGGGGTGACACTCAATGGCTCGGGTGGGTGGAAGCGACTGCCTCCCGAGCCGTCCCAGACGGCAAGAAGCAGATCGCGCTGAACCACACCCGCCGGCAAATCTGCGACCTGTTCCGCGAGGTGATCGGCAACCCGTTCCGGCCGTGGAAGGCGGTCCCGGACTTCCTCGGCGGCGGGGTGATACAGCCGGACGGCAAGACGGTCCGACTCACCGATACGGCGCGGCGACTCGCCGAGGGCATCCGCGCCGATCAGGCGTTCGACCGGTTGCCGATCCTGGCGGACGCGCTGGAGGAGGCGGGCGTCACCGACGCGGAGATGCTGACGCACTGCCGGCGCGACGGCGGGCACGTCCGCGGCTGCTGGGCGCTGGACGTGGTGCTGGGCAAGTAGCACTACAGCGCGGGTTTAGATTAGGCATTTCTGCCGTCGTTTCTTGTGCGAGGCGGTGGCGGCTTCGTTGCGGCGCTGGTGATACCCCTCGTCGAACACCAGCCAGTCAAAGGAAATCCCGTGGGCGTCCAGCCGCATCAGTTGATCCAACGCGATCCGCCACTTCGGCCGGTAGCGGACCTCGTCCGGGATGCCGGCGTCGCGACAGCGCTGCCGGTCCTCGTCCCACGATCGGGGCACGGACACGTCCGCATCCAAGAGGGCCTGGAACCGCCCCCGGGCGACCCCCAGGTGAACGGTCACGATGCCGTTGTCGATCTTGCCGACGCACCCCAGGTACTGCCGCTGCACGCCGGGGGTCTGGTCCCCCTTCTTGAGGCAACTGGTCTCGTCGATGACGCCGACGGTGCCCAGCGTGTCGTCCGGGCAGTTGTCGAGGACTTCGGCCAGGTGGCGGTGGAACTGCTGGCGGGCCTGTTCGTTCGAGTGGGAGCGGGTGAACCAGCCTGTGCCCCCTGAGTTTTTCATGACCCGCGGGATGGGCCTGCCGGATGGCACGCCCATCGGGCCGGTATCCCGGAGCCTGGCGCGCCGCTGGCCCAACTCGGCAAGATCGGCGACCTCGAACCCGACCCCAGGTTGGCCATGATTGAAGCCGATCCGCCCGCCACGGGGTGGCCGTGGTGGGTGTGGACTGGAGCCGGGTTACTTGGAGTAGGTTTCGCCATCTTCAGCTACCTGCTCTACCGGCGTCGGACGCTGCCTGCCACGGCATAGGGCTAAACACCTGTTCGGCGAGCCATTGGCGCGGAGGAGCGCCATGAACCAACGACGAGCCGCGCTCACGCTGATCGAGCTTTTGGTGGTGATCGCCATCATCGCCATCCTGATCGGGCTACTCCTCCCCGCCGTCCAAAAGGTCCGGGGGGCCGCCGCCCGGACGGCATGCAGCAACAACATACGACAGATCGGTCTGGGCTTGCACCAGTACCACGACGCGCACAACGCCCTACCCGCTGGCACGGTTGGCGACAAAGGCCCGCAGCCGTACACGAACTGGGGCCTGCAGCTATTGCCGTACCTGGAGCAGGATGCGCTGTGGCGGGTGGCGCAGTCGGCCTTCCAGATCAGCCGGGATCCGTTCAAGAACCCGCCACACACGCCCTTCAGCACCGTGGTCGCCGTGTACAACTGCCCGTCGGACGATCGCACCCGATCCCCCCAGACCTCCCGCGGCTATCTTGTCGCGCTGGGCAGCTACCTCGGGGTCGAAGGAACCAATTTCGTCAAGCGGGATGGGGTATTGCACCTCGACTCACAGCACCGATTCGCGGACGTGACCGACGGCTTGAGTCAGACTGCCGTGATCGGCGAGCGGCCGCCCAGCTACGACATGTGGTTCGGCTGGTGGTATGCCGGCCACGGCCAAGCGGGGTCGTCGGGCGATGCCGTCCTCGGCGTCCGAGAGGTGAACATTTCCGGCGAGTTGACTTGCCCGATCGGGCCATACCGGTTCACGGACGGACGGGTGTCGCATCCTTGCGACATGTTCCACTTTTGGTCGCTATATTCCGGCGGGGCGAACTTCCTGTTCGCCGACGGTTCCGTCCGGTTCCTCCGATACTCTGCCGACCCGATCCTGCCCGCTCTCGCCACCCGGGCCGGCGGGGAGAGCGTCGCCGTCCCGGATTGACCCTCAGCCCCCGAACAGCCGGGCGAACCAGCTGCGCGGCTTCGGCATCGGTTGCGGCACGTTCACCGGCAAGCCCTGCAACACCGCCATGCCCCAGATGCCGCCGGCCCGGTCCGCCGCGCTGCGGCCGACCCACCGCGCCAGCGCCTCGTACCCCGCCTTCATCCGCGGCTCCCGGCCGCCCAGTCGATGGCCGTCCGTGCCCAGTAGGTGAATCACCCCGCGCCTCGCCCAGTCCCGCAGCGACCGCTCCACCCGGCCCGACGACGGCCCCGCCAACTCGCTCGCCGTCACCTGGATCAGACACCCCGCCGCGATCAGCCGGTCCGCCTCACCGGGGTCGTGCAACAACTCGTCGTACCGCTCCGCGTGCGCCACCACCAGCCGCACCCCCAGCGGCCGCAGTTCCGCCGCGAACGGCCGCACGTCCACGTACAGCCCGTGCGGCATCTCCACCAGCAGGAACTTGCCGTGCCCGCCGTAGGAGAGCAGCCGGCCCGCCTTCCAGTCCGCCACCAGCTCCGGCGAGAGCATCACCTCGCCGGTCGGGACCACCGTCAGCGGCACCTTACGCTCCGCCAGCTGGGCCGACAGCTCGGCCGCCGCGGCCGTGAGCCGGTTGGCGTCGTTCTCCGGCCAGGACGGGTTCTGGTGCGCCAGCGCTGTGGCAGCGCGGCAGCCCTCGGCGACGAGCATCCGGCACATCGCCAGCGCCTCGTCGGCGTCCCGCGGCCCGTCGTCCAGGCCGGCCAGCAGGTGAACATGGGTGTCGGCGAGGGGAAGCATAGTCAGGAACGCAAAAGGCAAAAGGCAAAACGCAAAACGCAAAAAGGAAACCATCGACTGTCTTCCTTTTTGCGTTTTGCGTTT
>DASSAT010000735.1:0-2270 GCA_035699305.1 Fimbriiglobus sp.
AGTTCGCGAAGCCCCGCTTCGCGGGTCATGGGTGGGGGCGCGTACAAAAGCCGCAAAGCAGAGCTTTGCGGCCTGCGTTCCCAAGCAGAGCTTGGGAACGAGAAGCAGGGAATCGCCAGGAATCAGTACGTCAGCGTCACCCCGAAGTTGAACCCGTGGACCCACAGCCCGTCGTCGATGATCTCGGCGATCGCGGCCGGGCGGGCGCCGGCACTATTGAACGTCGGCGAGGTCGGTAGCTGCGTCACCGCGAGGTTCCGGTTCACCTGGTCGCCGGGCCGGGCCACGCTGCTGACGTACAGCACCGAGTACCCAACGAAGGCGTTCATCCAGGACGTGAACTGGTAACCAATTTTGAAGTCCCCCTCCGGCAGCACGGCGAACCGCGTCTCCGACCGGCGGCCGAGGTAGTTGCCCGAGGCCAGGAACCCGCCGGGGGCGGTGGCGGTCGTCACGAACGGCCCGCCGCGGACCAGCGAGGTCGTGCCGTCCACGTTGACCACCTGGTTCACCCCGCCCAGCGACACCTTCCCGGTCAGGTCCCAGAACAGCCCACCGCGGCCGCTGCTCATCCGCGCCCCGAGGGTGCCGCCGTAGAAGCTGTTGGTCGCCCCGAACCGGTCGTGGACGGCGATCTGCGCCGGGGCCGCCACTCCGAACCCGTTGAACGCCGACGCCCCGCCGGCCAGGATCGCGCTGGCGTCGAAGACGTTCAGCGCCTCCTGGTATTGCAGGAACTTGAACCCGGTGAGGACGTCCACAACCACCGAGTTGCCGTTGATGACCCGCCAGAACGGGGTGCCGTCCACGCCCCAGAGCTGGGCCGAGTGATCGACCACCACGCCGCCGCTGAACGCCCCGGGGGCGGCCACCACCCGCACGTTCTCGCGCCGGGAGACGGTGTCGAAGAACGGCCGGGAGATGATCGCGGCGCTGTTGCCGCCGAAGGAGTGGGTGTCTTGCTGCCGGCCGATGTAGAACCCGCTCATCTCGAACCCGAGCCGGAGGCCCGATCCGAGCCAGCCGCCGGCCGCGACGCGGAAGCCGGGCGCGGCGCCGTAATCAGCGGACTGGGCGCTGGAGAGCACCGCTGTCCCCGGCTGGCGGAGGACGCCCAACGACGGGCCGGTGGTGACGAGCGGCGAGGCGACGGTGGTCGAGTCGAGGAACCAGAGCAGGAAGCTCCCCTCGGTGTAGAACCGGTAGGGCGGGCCGCCGTCGCCGACGAGGCCGGTGTAGCCGCCGTCGATCGGGTACGAGTTGCCACCGAGCGGCACGACCGGGGCGCCCGGCCCGCTAGGAAGGACGGCCGGCGGGGCAGGCGGGCCGTCGGCGGCCACGGGGACGACCGGCGCCGGCGACTGGGTCGGCAGCCCCTGAGCGGCGACCGGCCCGGCCGCCGCCGCCAGGGCCACGCCGGCCCCGAGGATGAACTTCCGCATCTGCGATCCCTCGCTTCGGTTCCTTCCGGTACTCCGGTGGGGCGAGCCGCGAGCCGGAAGCCCCCACCTAACCCAATCTGTCCCTAAGATCGGCACACCCCGGCCAACCGAACGAATCAATCTCCGCGGTTTCGTCGGCCCGCCCGGCTTAACCGGCACGACCCGCACGAAATCCGCCCGCCCATGTTGTGCAACTTGCCGCCGCGCGGCCTGGAGTTCATCCCCTCGCCAGCGGCTATACCCAGCCCCCGGCCGGCGGTTCAACGCCAACTGCTTTCACCCCGGCCGGAGCGGTGATCGGCTGGAGGGATTCTTGTATGTCGGGTCGAGTCTTCGAGGCCCGACGCGGCGCGGGAACGAAGAGACTCACTGCGGCCAGGCGCTCAGTGGCGGCGACGGGCCAGTCGCTGCTCGTCCTCCTCGGTGCTCAGGTGGAAGTGGTGCAAGAACCGGTGATAGATCGGCAGGACCAGCACCGCGATCATGGTAATGAACGCGATCCCGCTGTAGAGCGCGTAGAAGATGGCGAACAGCTTGCCGGCGGTCGTGTCCATCTTGTCCACCGGCCCCATCCCGGTCAGGATCATGGTCGCGTTGAGCAACCCGTCCACCCACCCGACCCCGCAGATGTAATGGTAGCCGACCGTCCCCAGGGTCAGGGAGAAGACGACCACGGCCAGCGAGGCGAGGAAGTTCCGCCACACCCGGGCCAGGAAGACCCGGTGCGACGCTAGCGGCTGGGTCTTCTTCTCCAGCCGGGACAGCCAGAACATATGCAGGCTCCTGGGACCGCGGCCGTCCCGGCCGCTCTTGCTGGGCGGGTCGGGG
>DASSAT010000736.1:0-4253 GCA_035699305.1 Fimbriiglobus sp.
CCTCCCCCCAACCCCCTCCCCGAAGCGGGGAGGGGGAGGAAAGAGCGTTCCCCGTCCTTCTTCCTCCCCTCCCCGCTTCGGGGAGGGGCCGGGGGAGGGGTTCTTCGAGACACCCCTCCTTCGCCAATCAGCCCTGCCCGACGAACCGCTTGAGGAACCGCACCCCGGCGGTGGCGTCGGCAAAGCGGTCCTCGCCGGCCTCGCGGTCCACCGTCAGATACCCGCGGTAGTCGATCGACTCTAGCGTCGCCACGTACACCATCCATTCGATGTCGCCGGCGCCGACCGGCACTTCGCGCGCGACGCCGCTCACAGTTGCGGTGCGGGCGTCCCGGGCGTGGGTGTGGCTCACCTTCCCGACCAGTGCGGCGAGGCACGCCAGTGGGTCGAACCCGTTCAGGAGGAAGTTCGCCGGGTCGAAGTTCACTTGCAGACTGCCGGTGTCGAACGAGTTCAGGTAGTCGCGGACCTTCTCGCCCGAGTCCAGACCGGCCTCCAGCGCCAGCACAGTGCCGACCCGATCGCCGAACGACCCGAGGGCGGCAAGTGCCTCCCGTGCCGTCAGCGCCCGGGGCGCCGCGGCGTCCTCCGGCACCTTCGGCAGCGGCACGATCACCCGCCGCGGGCCGAGGTCGAACGCCAACTGCATCACCTTGCGGACGTGCTCGATCCGCGGCTGAAGGTTGTCGGCCACGTCCAGACCGCGCCGCAGCGGGCAGTTCAGGGCGGACAGTTCGAGGTTGTACGTCTTGAGCAGGTTGCGGAACTCGCGCCGGCCGGTGTCGGTGAGCCGGTCGGGCGCCAGGTCGCCGGCCGCGTCGATCTGCACGCCGCGGACGCCGAGCCGGGACACCTCTTGCAGCGCCCGGCGGACCGGTAGGCCGGTGGTTTCGAGGACGATGCCGAGCTTGAAGCGGTTCATGACAGAGGAACGAACCACAGAGTCACAGAGGACACAGAGAGAAGGCACACAGAGAAGATTCTATTTCTTCCTCTGTGTCTCTTCTCTCTGTGTCCTCTGTGACTCTGTGGTTCGTTCTTTCAGGAAGTGCGAGAACGGTCGCACCAGCCGGCGGAAGTCTGCTGTAGACAGGTGGACGGTCCCCCAGCGTGGGCTGCGTGGCTTCATCGCGGCGCGGTAAGCGTCCGACTCCACCGCCCGCATCAGGTACGACTTGTCGCGGTATACGAACAGGTCCGGCGTATCGGCCGGGACGCGGAAGCCCGCTTCGAGGTGGTAGACGAACGCCAGCACGCCGCGGAAGTCCGGGCCGAAGTGGGCCGCCCACCGGGCGAGGCCGGCCACGTCCTCCTCGGTGGACCAGTTCTGCCACACCTTGCGGGGGCCGTCGGCCGAACCGCCGGGGAACCGCCGCCCCTTTACGTCCACGACCAGCCGCGCCGAGTCCACCACGATGAAGTCGAGCGACTTCACGTCGGCGTCGCCCAGGAGCGTCCGCCTCGCCTCGTCCACCGGGACGAACGCGACCCGGCGGTCCCGCAGGAACGCCTCGAACGCCGCCTCGTAGTGGTTCGAACGATCCATCGGGCTTCATCCCAGGATTCGGCCGACGGCGGCCACCAGATCACCCGCGGGAACGGCGGTCTCCTCCCGCTTCGCCAGGTCTTTGATCTTCCAGACCCCTTTGTCGAACTCCTCCGGCCCGGCGATCAGCGCCAGCCGGAAGCCGCGCCGGTCGGCGTACTCGAACTGGGCCTTCAGCTTCTTCGCCTCCGGGTAAACCTCGGTGGCGACCCCTGCGGCCCTCAACTCCCGGGCGATTCGCTGGTAGTCGCCGAGCCGGGCCGCGTCGAACTGGAGCACCAGCACTGGCGCCGGGGTCGAGACACCGCTCATCCACGGATGCTTCAGCTCCTCCATTGCCGCAAGGAGCCGATCTACGCCGAGCGACGCCCCGACGCCGGGGAGGACCTGCTTCGTGTACAGGCTGGCGAGGTTGTCGTACCGCCCGCCGGAGCAGACGCTGCCGATCCCCGGCAGGTCGAGCAGGAATGTCTCGTAGATGGTGCCGGTGTAGTAGTCCAGCCCGCGGGCGATGCTCAGGTCGATCTTCACGCGGCCGTCCAGCACCCCCGCCGCGGCGCAGACCGCGACCAATTCCCGCAGCCGGCGGACGCCCTCGGCCGCCCGTTCATTAGCGCCGAACTCCCGCTCCACCCGGTCGAGGACTTCGGCGTTCGAGCCGGTCGTCTCCGCCAGGATCAACACCCGCCCGGCCTGCTCCGTGGTCACGCCCGCTTCCCGCACCATCTCTTCGATCACCTTGTCGCGGCCGATCTTGGGCAGCTTGTCCAGCGAGCGGAGCAGGGGGGTCGCCATGCCCGCCAGCCCGAGGCTTTCGAGCAGACCGTTGAGCACCATCCGGTTGTTGACGCGGACCTCGAACCGGTTGATCTCCAGGGCCGCGAACAGGTCGCAGATGACCAGCGCGACCTCGATGTCGGCGGCGTTCGCGGTGGTGCCGATGGTGTCGAAGTCGCACTGCCAGAACTCGCGGTAGCGGCCGGCGGAGGTGTTCTCGCCGCGCCACACCGGACCCATCGCGTACCGCCGGAACGGGGTGCCGAGTTGCGGGACGTTCTCCGCAGCGAACCGAGCGAATGGGACCGTCAGGTCGAACCGCATCGCCACGTCCCGGTCGCCATGATCCTTGAACCGGTAGACCAGCCGGTCGGATTCCTCGCCGCCTTTGCCCAACAGCACCTCGGCGTACTCCAGGGCCGGGGTGTCGATCGGGGCGTAGCCGTAGGAGCGGTACACCCGGCGGGCTGTCTCCAGCACCCGCTCCCGGGGGATCATCAGCTTCGGCGGGTAGTCGCGGAACCCCTTCAGGGTCCGCGGCTCGATCAGCTTCGACACGTCATATTCCTCGAAAAAACCCACCCGTTGCCACGGGTGGGCTTCGGGGCGCTCGATCGTTTACATGCTCAGCGGTTGCGATACCGCGCGCTGACGCGCTCCATGAACCGCCGCTCCTCGTCGGTCAGCGCGTCTTTGCCGAACCGCGCGATCTTGTCCAGGAGCGCGTCCATCCGGTCGTCCTCGGCCTGGCGCTGCTCGATCTCCCGCTGCAATCGCCGGGCGGTGCGGGCCTGGAGCCACCGTCGGAAGACGTTCGGCCGCCTCGGCCGTGGAGCCGGCTCGTCGCGGTCCAGGCTCATGTACCCCTGCGAGAAGTCGCCGTACACCCCCTCCTCGGCCTCCAGCGCGTGCAGCTTCGCCGACGAGGCGTAGAACATGAACAGCCCGAGCAACAGCAACAACGCCTCGTTCGCCGCGATCCCCGCGATCAGCATCAGCACCCCGACGACGTACCCGGAGAAGCACGCGATCGTCGTTCCCCGACGGTAGTCGGACCTGGCCCAGATGAACCCTTGCATGATCTGCCCGCCGTCCAACGGGAACGCCGGCAGCAGGTTAATCAGCAGCAGCACCCAGCTCAGCCAAAACGTCCGGTTCACCCACACCAGTGCGGTGTGGGCACGGGCCAAATCGACCGTCGTGCCGCCCACGGTCGCGTCGGTCACGGCCTTCTGCAGACCGGGTTTGCCGAAGTTCGCGACGATTTCCGGCGTCGCATCGACCCGATCCGCCGTGCCCGATTTGTAGAGGCTCAGCCCATAGGAGCTGGTGTAGACCCGGCCGTCGAAGCCCTTCATCTCCGAGACGTACGGGTCGTAGATCGGGTTCAGGGCGGGGATCAAGCCGTTGACGAACAGCACGGCGGCGCAGATCACACAGAGGATCACGTTGACGGCCGGGCCGGCGGCGGCGGTGATCGTGTGCGCCTTCCAGTGGTGCGGCACGTCCACGTAGGCCAGCCCGCCCAGCGGCCAGATCAGGATTTCCGTTGCTTCCCCGCCGACCCGGTGGCCGCCGTAGCAGTGGCCCAACTCGTGCAGCAGGATGACGCCGAACAGCAGGAACACGGTGAACAGCAGCACCGTCTCCCACGCCACCACGTTGTCCTTGTCGGCCACCTGGCGGATGAACAGGCCCAGCGTGATGATGAAGAAGAAGACGTGGACCTTGACCGGGATGCCGAACGCCCGGAAGACCGGCAGCGCCCAGCTCATCGGATCGCGCATCGGCCCCACCCATTCCGTAGGCCAGCAGACAGGTTGTCGGACCTCAGCGGTCATCCTATCATCGGCCGCAGTCGTCCGCAATCGAGCCGGCCGGGGGCCGCGCTTGTAGTCCGCTCGCTCCGCGAGCGGATGTCCGCTCGCGG
>DASSAT010000737.1:0-8108 GCA_035699305.1 Fimbriiglobus sp.
ACGGCGCGCAGCGCGCCGGCGGCTTGCCGCCCCGACACGGCCCCGGCTCGGGCGCCGGCGGTCCCCAGCGCGCCGGCGGTCTGCCGCCCCGACACGGCACCGGCCCGGGCGCCGGCGGGGCCGCCAACAAGCAGGTCAAGCTCACCCCCGAGCAGATCGAGCGGCTGCGGCAGCTCGAACGGACCCGCGGCAAGGTGGCGTTCCAGGACGTCCACAAGGCGACCGCACCTCCCGGCGGCGGACCGGCCACCCCCGGCGGCCCGGTCCCGGCCGGCCCCGGCCGACCGGGCGGACGCCCCGGCGCCCCCGCCCGACCCGGCGGCGAGGGGGAAGGAGAAGACGACAAGAAGGGCGGCGGCGCCGGCACCAAGCGGCCCGGCGAGGTCTCCGGCCGCGACTCCCGGCACAAGGCCCGCCAGGACAAGGGCCGCTCGGGCGGCGGCATCCCCGGCCGCGGCTCGATCATCATCGGCGCCGGCGGCCGCGTGGACATGATCGAGTCGCAGTTCGGCTCCCGGATCAAGAAGCACCGCGGCAAGCAGCACGTCGTGCGCAAGCCGACCGTCTCCGGTCGGGTCGAGATCGCCCTGCCGATCACCGTGCGGTCGCTGTCCGAGACGATCGGCATGAAGGCCAACGAGCTGATCCTCAAGCTCAAGAACCTGACCAACTCGCTGTACTCGATCAACTCCAACGTCGAGTTCGAGGTGGCCGAGATGGTCGCCGTGGACCGCGGCGTCGAACTGGTCGCCAAGAAGGCCGAGACGATCGAGGACGTGCTCTTTCGCGAGCTGGACGAGCGGGCCAACAAGTCCGACGCCGCCAACCTGGTCCTACGGCCGCCGGTCGTCACCATCATGGGCCACGTGGACCACGGCAAGACGTCGCTCCTGGACAAGGTGCGCCAGCAGTACGGCCTGACGTCCGACGTGGTGTCCACCGAGACCGGCGGCATCACCCAGGTGCTGCGCGCCTGGCGGGTCGAGAAGGACGGCAAGTCCACCACCTTCCTCGATACCCCCGGCCACGAGGCGTTCACCAAGATGCGCGCCCGCGGGGCCAACGTCACCGACATCGCGGTGATCGTGGTCGCCGCGACGGACGGGGTAATGCCGCAGACCGAAGAAGCGGTCGCCCACGCCAAGGCCGCGGACGTGGACATCATCGTCGCCATCAACAAGGTGGACCTGCCCGGGGCCAACCCGGACAAGGTCAAGAACCAGCTCTATAACCTGGGGCTGGCGCCCGAGAGCGAGGGCGGCGATAACCCGGTCATCTACACCAGCGCCATCACTGGCCAGGGGATCGGCGAGCTGCTCGACACGATCTCGCTCATGGCCGAGTTGGCCGAGCTGAAGGCCGACCCGACGCTGGCCGGCTCCGGCACCTGCCTGGAGGCGTACAAGGAGGGCGACCGCGGCGTCGTCGCCACCCTGCTCGTCCAGAACGGCACCCTCCGCAAGGGCGACACGCTCCTGTGCGGCGCCACCTACGGCCGGGTGCGGGCGATGTACGACGACCTGGGCCGGCCGATCGAGGAGGCCGGGCCGAGCGTGCCGGTCAAGGTGATCGGGCTGGACGAGGTGCCCGATGCCGACGACCCGTTCTACGCGGTGGACGACATCAGCACCGCCCAGGAGATCGCCGAGCGCCGCACCCAGCAGAAGCAGGAGGCGGCCCTGGCGAAGTTCAGCCCGGTCAGCCTGGACAAGCTCAAGGAGCAGAATGCCCGGGCCAAGATCAGCGAGCTGAAGGTGATCCTCAAGGCCGAGGCCCGCGGCTCGGTCGAGGCGATCCGCAAGGAACTGGAGAAGCTGACCCACGAGGAGGTCCGCACCCGGGTGCTGCACGCCGGCATCGGGGCCATCACCGAGTCCGACGTGACGCTGGCCCTGACCAGCCCCGACGACACGCTGATCATCGGGTTCAACGTCACCAGCGACGACGCGGCCCTGAAGCTGGCTGAGCAGTACGGCGTCAACGTCCGCGAGTACCAGATCATCTACAATCTGGTGGACGACGTGAAGGCGGCCCTGGAGGGCCGGCTCAAGCCGATCGAGGAGGTGGTCCACCTGGGCCGGGCGATTATCCGCGAGACGTTCAAGATCTCGAAGGTCGGCACCATCGCCGGCTGCTACGTCACGACGGGTACGATCGAGCGCAGCGCGCGCGTGCGGGTGATCCGCGAGGGGGCGGTGCTGTACCCGCAGGGGGAGAAGGTGGTCGGGCTGGACAGCCTCAAGCGGTTCAAGGACGATGTCCGCGAGGTCCGCGAGGGCTTCGAGTGCGGCATGAAGATCACCGGGTTCGACGACCTCAAGGTCGGCGACGTGATCGAGGCGTTCAAGATCGAGATCCGGCAACGTACGCTCTAACCCCCGAAAGCCCGTCGATGGCAATCGACGGGCTTCTTTCCCCATGATCGTTGGCACCCTGCACGCCCGGCTGTTGGTCCGCGAGAGCCGGACGCTCAAGGACAAGCGGCAGGTGGTCCGCAGCATCCTGGACCGGCTGCGCAGCGGGTTCAACGTGGCGGCCACGGAGGTCGGCCACCTGGACGACGTGAAGGTGATCGAGGTCGGGGTGGCGGCCGTTGGCGCCGAGACCGGCCCGGTCCGCGGCGTGTTGCAGACGATCCAGGAGGCGCTGCGCAAGCACCCGATCGCCGAGTACCTCAGCGGCGAGATCACGGTCGGCAGCGAGGTCGTCTGAGACGCGATGCCGACGCCTCCGCTGAAGCCGTTGCACCCGGACGGCTCGCTGGTGCGGTCGAAGCTGGAGGCTTTCGGGAAGCTGTCCGACCGGGAGTTGATCGACTCCCTGCGGCCCGGGCAATCCGGGTCGCTCAAGGTGCGGCCCGACGGCACGATCATCGACGGGCACCACCGGATCAAGGTGCTGCGAGATCGCGGGGTGGACGTGGATTCGCTGCCCCGCGATGTGATCCCCCAAGACCCGATCGCCGACCCGCCGTGAGCGTGGCATGAGGGCCGAGTTGTACCTGATCCCAATCCCCGCATCCGGCCGGCTGGCGATCCTGCCACGGCCGCGCGGTGGCGACTGGCTGGCGGAAGAGGTCGCGGCGTGGCGACAGGCCGGCGTCGATGCCGTCGTGTCCATGCTGACGACCGACGAGGTAGCCGACCTGGGGCTTGCTGCCGAGGCCGACGAGTGCCGGGCTCAAGGGATCGAATACCTGTCGCTGCCGACCCCGGATCGCGGCGTTCCAGCCCCCAAGGCGGCCGCGGACGCGATCGCCCGGCTCGCCGGGCTGGTCGCGGACGGCAAGACCGTGGCCGTCCACTGCCGCCAGGGGATCGGCCGGTCGGCGGTCATCGCCGCGGGTGTCCTCATCGCCCTCGGGGCGGACGCGGAGGCGGCGATCCGGGCCGTCGCCGATGCTCGGGGTTGCCCGGTGCCGGAGACCCCTGAACAGCGGCGGTGGATCATGGACTTCGCTGCCTCATTGACCCAGGCCGCGAGGTAGCCCACGAACGCCAGGATGGACAGCAGATGAAATCGCACCGGCTCGCCCGCGTCGCCGAGGTCGTCCGCGAGGTCGTCGCCGAGGCCATCCTGTTCGAGCTTAAGGATCCGCGGGTCAAGAACGTCACCGTCACCCGCGCCGAGGTCTCCGGCGACCTGCAACACGCCAAGGTGTTCGTGTCGCTCATGGGCACTGAGAAGGAGCAGAAGCTCACCCTGTACGGCCTCCAGAGCGCCGCCGGGTTCGTCCAGTCGAAGCTGGCCAAGCGGCTGACCAGCCGATACGTCCCCCACGTGACGTTCGTCGTGGACGAGGGGGTCAAGAAGTCGATCGAGATCGCCCGCCTGCTCCGCGAGGAGCAGATCAAGCGCGGCGAGGTTGCCGCCGACGCCGCGGAACCCGATAACGACGACAAATAATGTAGTAGGCACACTCCGTGTGCCGTCTCTTGAAGAACGGCACACGGAGTGTGCCTACTACATTGCGAGCCGGCCACGCCGACGGAGTGGCGGACCAACCCACGGGGCCGCGCGGCCCCCTCGCCCGGAGAGCGACCCCGCAATGCCGGCCACCACCAACAAGCAGCAAGTCCTGACCACCGCCCTGACGGCCCTCAAGAAGAAGTTCCCCCCGCCGCCCGAGCCGCCCCGCCGGCCGATCCTCGAAGAGGTGGTCTACGCCATCTGCCGCGAGGGGGTGACGTCGGCCGCCGCCGACGCCGCCTTCGCCCACCTCAAGACCGCGTTCTTCGACTGGAACGAGGTCCGGGTCAGCTCCGTTCAGGAGGTGGCCGACGTGCTCGGCAAGCTACCGGGGGCCGGCGACCGGGCCAAGCGGATCGTGGACTTCCTCCAGGAGCACTTCGAGCGGACCTACTCGTTCGACCTGGAGGACCTGGAGAAGAAGGGGCTGAAACAGGCAGCCAAGCAGCTGGCCCGGTACAAAGACAAGGGCGTCACCGACTTCGTGGTCGCCTGGGTGACGCAGCGGTCGCTGGGCGGGCACGCGGTCCCGCTGGACGGGCCGGGCCTGCGGGTGTTGCAGCGGCTGGGGGTGATCGACGCCGACACCGACGACCTGGAGGCGGTCCGGGCGTCGGTCGAGCACTACGTCCCGAAGGCCAGGGGGTACGAGTTCACCGAGGAGCTAAGCCAGCACGCCGACGCCCTGTGCGTCGAGGGGACGCCGCTGTGCGCTCAGTGCCCGCTGAAGTCCGACTGCCCGACCGGGCAGAAGTTGCTCGCCAAGGGCAAGGCCAAGGACGCCAAGCCCAAGCCCAAGTCGCGGTAGGGCCGAAACTTAACTATCTTCTTCCGACCCAGCGAGCGGGGGCGTTAGCCCCTGTTGGTCGAACCATACTAGGGGGCTAACGCCCCCCGCTCGCCGGGTCGCGGCAAGCTGTACTGGTCCTGCTACCTCGTCCGCCCCCGCCGGTCCTCCGGTCGGCCGACCCCGCTCGCCAAAGCCGCATGTGACGGTCGAATGGTGGAAGCGGGGCGCTTCCGACCGGACCACGTTGCCGGCTCACACCCAACGCCGCGAACCTGGGGCAGGAACCTGGCATGGCACGCTGCGCACTGCTCGTCGCTCTTCTGGCCGCCGGCGCGGTCGGCTGCGCGGCGACGGCCGAGAAGCCGCCGACACCGGCCGCCGAGATCCCCGCCGGCGCGCTGGACTACCCGGCCCCGCCCGGCGAGCGGTACTACATCGTCGTCTTCGGCTCGCAGCGGGTGGCGCTCCTCCGCCCCGCTTTGACCCACACCTGGGCCGTCGTGATCAAGGCGACCCGGACCGACGGCTGCACCGAGCCACATCTCGACGTCCAGCAGATCAGCTGGCTGCCGGACACCCTGGAGGTTCGCCCGATGAGCTTCCGGGTCGAGCCGCCGGTCAACCTCGGGCTGCACGAGACGCTCCGGTGGGCGAAGGAGACCGGCCAGAAGGTCGCGATGTGGGGGCCGTTCGAGGTCCAGCCACGGGCATACCGCCGGTTCCTGATCCAGCGGGAGTTCCTGGAGACGAGCGGGCAGGTCGGCTACCAGTGCATCGACACGGTCGGCGAGGCGGGCCGGGAGGGGAACGGGTGTGACTGCATCCACGCCATCACCGACCTCGACCCGCAGTTCGACCGGTCCCGGTATCCGCTGATCTTCTACGGCCACACGGCCAGCCGCCGGCTGGTCCGCGAGGTCGCCCGCCGGCAGGCGATCATCGACCCGTGGACCACGCACGACTGGCTGATCCCGGCACTGGGCCTGGACCAGTACCCGATCGACCGCCGCGACCAGCCGTACCGGGGCATCCGCCGGCCGATCGACCCGAACACCGGCGGGGCGGCGGGCGTGCGGGCGCTCTGGCGGTGACGGGGCAGCCGATTCCCGTTAGAATCCGCGCGACCCTTCCCCGCGCGGAGGCCGGCCGATGATCCGGGTGTTCCTGCTGGCGCTGCTGCTCCCCGGCCCGGACCGGCCGTCCGACGCCGCCCGCCGCGATGCCCTGGCCCGCTACGGCGTCGGCCGGATCAAGTCTCGCGACGGCCTGCCCGTCCAGGCGCTCAAGCAGTTCGAGGCCGCCGCCAAGGCCGACCCCGCCTCGCCGGAGCCGCTGCGGCCGCTGGTGAAGCTGTACGCCGAGGTCGGCCGCGACTTCGCCGCCATCCGCGCCGCCGAGAAGGTGCTCGAACTCGACCCCGACGACGCCGACACGGGGCACGCGCTCGGCAAGCTCCTCTTCGACGCGAAACAATACCCCGAAGCAGCCCGGCGATTGAAGCAGGCAGCCGACAGCCCGCGCATCGCGGAGAAGCCGGCGCAGCGGTACGGTCTGCTACGCGACCTGGCCCGGGCGTGCGCCGCCGGCGCGGACTGGGCCGGGGCCGAGGCTGCGCTCCGCGCCGCCGACCGGCTCCTCGCCGACCGCCGCGACGCACTTCTCAAGTCCGCGTTCGAGTCGCCGGCCGACCTGGACCGGGAGGCGGCCGCGGTGCGGGAGAAGATTGGCGAGGCGCTGGCCGGGCAGAAGAAGCCCGCCGAGGCGGCGACCGCGTACCGGCAGGCGCACGACCTGGCGGCGAAGGCCGGGGACAAATCATCGGCCGCGCGGCTGGACTGGAACCTCTCCGGCGTGCTGGCGGATGCCAGCAAGGCCGACGAGGCGCTGACGCACCTGACGCGGTTCCTGGAACTCAAGCCGACCGGCCCGGCGGCCTACGAACGGCTGGCGAAGCTCCTGCGCCAGGCCGGGCGGGCCGACGCGATCTCCGGCACGCTGGCCCGGCTGGCCGAAGCGAACCCGAAGAACGAGTCGATCCGGTGGGTGCTGGCGTCGGAGCTGGCGTCCGACGACCCGGCCGCGGCCGCCCGGCTGTTCGGGGAGTTAACGGCGAGGGCGACCGACCCGGCGTTCTTCCGCCGGCTGGTGCGGTTCCAGAAGGACACCGGCCGGCTGAAGGACTTGCTCGACACGGCGGACGAGCTGTTCCGGGCGGCTCGCCCGCAGGAGGAGAGAGGCGTCGTCACGCAGTCGGCTGACCCGTCGGCGGTGGATCGGGCGCGGGCGTTCGTCGTCGCCGTGAAAGCCGAGCCGGGCCTGACCGCGCCGCTGGCCCGGCAGGCGACCGAACGCAGCGAGACGGGCCACGCGCCCGACTCCTGGGAGTTGGTCGCCGCCCTGGCCGAGCGCGACGGGCAGCTGCCGACCGCGGAGGTGCTCTTGCGGACCGCCGTCCGGTCCGGCGGCGGCGAACAGGTGCAGACCGCCTACCTGGAGGTGCTGGCCAAACAGCGGAAGTGGGCGACGATCAAGTCCGTGACGGCCGCGATGCTGCCCGGGGTGATGCCACGCGGGCCGCGCCAGCTGCGCACCCGGAGCCTGACCTCCGTCCTGTACCGGGTCCGTGCCCATGCCGAGTTGGGGGAGGCCGACGAGGCGCTGACGCTGGTCGAGGAAGGGGTCGTCAAGCTGGCCGCCAACCGGGCGGCGGGACGGCGGCAGAAGGCGATTGTCCTGAACCTGCTCGACCGGCACAAGCAGGCGGTCGCCGAGTGCCGGGACATCATGACCGAGTTCCCCGACCCGGCGGAGGTCCAGCAGACCCGGTATGTCCTGTCGAACGCCTACCTGGGGTTGAAAGAGTACGCCAAGGCCGAGGCCGAGCTGCGCGCGGTGCTGGACGAGGACCCGGACGACGTGCTGGCGCTGAACAACCTGGGGTACAACCTGGCCGACCAGGGGCGCAACCTGGCCGAGGCCGAGGCGATGGTCCGCCGGGCGATCGAGATCGACCGGTTCGAGCGGACGAAGCGCGGCACCCCGGAGGCGGAAAGCGGGACGTACCTGGACAGCCTCGGGTGGGTGCTGTTCCGCCGCGGCAAGCTGGCCGAGGCGCGGGAGGTGCTGGAGCGGGCGGCGAAGTTGCCGGACGCGGCATCGGACGCGGTGGTCTGGGATCACCTCGGCGACGTGTGCTTCCGGCTGGCGGACAAGGCCGCGGCCCGCAAGGCGTGGGAGAAGGCGGCCGAGTTGTACACCGACTCGCACGCCGGCCGCCAGCAGGACCGGTTGCCGGAGGTCCGCCGCAAGCTCAAGCAGGCGCAGTAGGGCACGCGCCCTCCCCGGACCC
>DASSAT010000738.1:0-3969 GCA_035699305.1 Fimbriiglobus sp.
GACTGGGTCGGTGAGTTGCCACTCGTTGAGATGCTCCTGTGGCTCGTCGATCACCTTCACGACAATTACCCGAACCAGCGACGCATCGATCTCTCACCGCCGATACTTACGGACGCTGCTGCACCTTGAAAGTACTGGTAAGCCCCCTGTTGTCTGGCGAGCGGGGCGGCGTTGCGGCGGACAACAGGAGGCTTACGCCCCCCGCTCGCCAGGATTTCGACTGAGCACCCTGGGCTGAGAACTCCCAGCCCTTCGGGCTGAAGACAGGGCCGTCACATCACGAGCATCTCGACAGATCACGGCGGTCCGAAAAGTGGGGTCCACTATCACTCATCCGCAAATAGGAGACGAGCCATGCTGTTGTAGCCGCATACAGATGTGCAACGGGGTGGCCTCGCCCTCCCAACAGCCGATGAAATGACTCAGCTTGCCCAGGGCGCATACCCTGCGATTTCGCGTCGCCTCCACCTTGCCGAAGCCCCTGTACCGGCAGGGGCTTTGCATCTTCCGGCCGGTTCGCCCGGGAGTTCCCACATCGGCGCGATAGTAGCTTCCCCGGCGGGGCGATACACTACAGAACAGAAGACCCCGCCGCGAGGCCCCCGCCGTGTCGATCCCGCTGCTCGTCGAATCCTTCGCCAAGCTCCCCCAGCCGCGCCAGAGCGACGACCCGGACCTGTTCCAGGCCGGCGTCCAGCAGGCGCTGCGCGAATTCCGTGACGAGGTCGAGGAGAAGTACACCGAGGGGACGCTGCAACGGCTGCTGGCGGCCGGGGACGAGTTGGCCCGCCGGGCGGCCGCCCTGGCGCTGGGGTTCACCGGGACGATGCGGTCCGGCCCGGCCCTGACCGCCGCCCTCCGGGACGACGACGCCCAGGTCCGCCAGTTCGCCGCCGACTCGCTCCGCGAGGTGTGGTTCCGCGGCGATGAGGCCGACCACGGCCCCCGGCTCCAGCAGGCGCTTGCGGCGCCCGACCACCTCCGGGCCGTCGCGGCGCTGGACGAGCTGATCCGCGAGGCGCCGGACTTCGCCGAGGCGTACAACCGGCGGGCGATGCTGTACTACCAGCGGGGCGAGTACCGGCGGTCGGTGGCCGACTGCGAGGCGGTGCTGCGGCTGAACCCGGCCCACTTCGGGGCCGCGGCCGGGATGGGCCAGTGCTACCTGCGGCTGAACCGGCCGCGGGCCGCCCTGCGGGCGTTCCGGCAGGCGCTGGCGATCCACCCGGGGCTGGATGAGGTGCGGGACGCGGTCCGCGACTTGGAGGCGGCTTTAGGCGAATAGGCGAACCCCGAGCGTTCCAGCTTATTGCATCACGTGACGCAAGTCGTTGCGGTGAGGTTGCGTTTGCAGGCGGTGAGGACCAGTTTCGCTTGGACCCAGCGATGGACCCGGGGGTAGGTGCGGACCCAGGCCGGCGGTAGTGCGTCAGTTTGGTGGGGCGGGCAGAAATGCCCGCCCCACCAATACCCAAACTGACGCACTACCCACTCGCCGTACCGCTTGACATGGCACGGCAAATGCTCGAAACTGAACCTCAGTCCCACCGCTGACGGGTTCGGTCCCGTCGGCCCCACCCCGGAACCGTTCGGGGCGTCGAGTCCGAACAATCCGATGATGGCTCCCCTGCCGATACCGTCCGGCCTGCCGCGCTCCGCCGCGTGGTTGTTCGCGTTCTTCGTCCTGGTATCCACGTCCCCGACCCGGGCCGACGACCCGACCGGCGCGGCGCTCTACCGGAAGCACTGCGCCTGGTGCCACGGCAAGGCCGGCGAGGGGGCCAAGCGCCACCCGAAGCCGCTCGTCGGCGACAAGTCGGTCAACGAGCTGGCCGCCCTCATCGACAAGACCATGCCGGAGGACGACCCCGACAAGCTCGACGCCGGGCAGTCGAAGACGGTCGCCGCCTACGTCCACGAGACGTTCTACTCCCCCGCCGCCCAGGCCCGCAACAAGCCAGCCCGGGTCGAGCTGTCCCGCCTGACCGTCAACCAGTACCGCCACGCCGTCGCCGACCTGGTCGGCACCTTCCGCCCCGCCGTCAGGCCCGACGAGCGCCGCGGCTTGCACGCCGAGTACTTCAAGACCCGCCGGTTCCGCCCCGGCGACAGGGAGCTGGAGCGCATCGACCCCGAGGTGAACTTCGACTTCGGCACCGACAGCCCGGCGAAGGACAAGCTCGACGCGCACGAGTTCTCGATCCGCTGGGAGGGGTCGCTGCTGGCCCCGGAGACCGGCGACTACGAGTTCACCGTCCGCACCGAGCACGCCGCCCGGCTGTGGGTCAACGACCCCGAGAAACCGCTGATCGACGCCTGGGTCGTCTCCGGCAAGGACAAGGAGCACCGCGCCTCGGTCTTCCTGATCGCTGGCCGCGCCTACCCGCTCAAGCTGGAGTTCTCGAAGGCCAACCAGGGCGTGCAGAAGCGGGACAAGAAGAAGCCGCCGCCCGCCCCGGCGTCGATCGCGCTGTTGTGGAAGCGGCCGCACCGCGTCGCGGAGGTGATCCCGCAGCGGCACCTGTCGCCGGGCCGCGCGCCACGGTCGTTCGTCGTGACGACCCCGTTCCCGCCGGACGACCGCAGCCTCGGGTGGGTGCGCGGCAGTACCGTGTCGAAGTCTTGGGACCAGGCGACGACCGACGCCGCCATCGAGACCGCCGGGTACGTCGTCGCGCACCTGGACGAGTTGGCCGACGTGAAGGCGGCCGGCCGGCGCAAGCAATCCGACTCCGGCAACCCGTCCGACATCAACCTGGACGGGCCGGGGGCAAGGTCGTCCGACCCGGAGCGGGACGCCAAGCTTCGCGCATTCTGCCGCCGGTTCGCCGAGCGAGCGTTCCGCCGGCCGCTGACCGACGACCTGCGGCGGCTTTACGTGGACCGCCAGTTCGCCGCCACCAAGGAGCCGGAGGTCGCCGTCCGGCGGGTGGTGCTGCTGGTCCTCAAGTCGCCGCGGTTCCTCTACCGCGATCTCGGCGGCCCCGAGGGGTATGCGGTCGCCGCCCGGCTGTCGTTCGCCCTGTGGGACTCGCTCCCGGACGGGGAACTGCTCAAGGCCGCGGCCGACGGCAAGCTCTCGACCCGGGAGCAGGTGGCGAAGCAGGCCGAGCGGATGCTGGCCGACCCGCGGGCGAAGGGCAAGCTCCGCGACTTCCTGCACGTCTGGCTGAAGGCCGACGGCCATCCGGACCTGGCGAAGGACCCGAAGCGGTTCCCCGGGTTCGACGCGGAAGTCGCCTCCGACCTGCGAACCTCGCTGGACCTGTTCCTCGACGATGTGCTATCGGCCGACACGGCGGACTTCCGCAAGCTGCTCCTGGCCGACGATCTGTACGTCAACGGCCGACTGGCGAAGTTCTACGGGGCCGACCTGCCAGACGATGCGCCGTTCACGAAGGTGAAGCTCAACGCCGACCGCCGGGCCGGGGTGCTGACGCACCCGTACCTGATGGCGGCGTTCGCCTACACCGGATCGACCTCGCCGATTCACCGCGGCGTGTTCCTGGCCCGTGGCGTGCTGGGCCGGGTGCTGCGACCCCCACCCGAGGCGTTCACCCCGTTGCCCGAGGACCTGCACCCGAAGCTGACCACCCGGGAGCGGGTGGAACTCCAGACGAAGTCCCAGGCGTGCGCGAGCTGCCACGGGATGATCAACCCGCTCGGGTTCACGTTGGAGCACTTCGACGCCATCGGCCGATACCGGGTGAAGGACAACGGCCAGCCGATCGACGCGTCCGGCGTGTACTTGACGACGGCCGGCAAGGCGGTCAAGCTGGACGGCGCCCGGCAGCTGGGCGAGTTCCTGGCCGGCAGCCCGGAGGTTCAGGAGTCCTTCGCCGAGCAACTGTTCCATCACCTCGTCCAGCAGCCGGTCCGGGCGTATGGCCCGAAGACGCTGGACGAGTTGCAGGCGGCGTTCGCCCGCGGCGGCTTCGACGTCCGCAAGCTGGCGATCGAGGCGGCGGT
>DASSAT010000739.1:0-7654 GCA_035699305.1 Fimbriiglobus sp.
GAGAGCCTGCGGCAACGGACGAGCACCCCGAATCGTGTAGCAAGAGCGGCCGGGACGGCCGCGGTCCCGGGAGAATCGCGGATTTGTCGTTGCCGACGGCCGCGAAATGGCCTAGCATCTTCCCAAGCCGCCGTCGCACGCGATGGCGGCCGGACTAACTGGTGAGTATCTTATCCAGAGTGGCCGAGGGTCCAGGCCCGACGACGCCACAGCAACCGGCCTGACCGGCGAGCCGCCCGGCCCGCCCTCAGGTGCTGGTGCTACCTCCTGCCTGACACCCTGAGAAGGGGTCGGGGCAGATAAGATACCGTGTGGGGGGATAAGCCCCCACCGTTCTCTTATCTCACCAGCCGCGACGGCGAAAGCCGGTGCGGCCCCTAACTGGAACAGACTCACCCTGGTCTCCGCCGATGCTCCGCGGACCCGGTGCTGTCGCGCACCCCCCGCGGGGACCCACCGTCACCGGAAGGGGTGTGCCGTGCCCGCGTCCGACTTCGCTACCGGCCTCCAGTGCAAGGTCTGCGGCAAGCTCTACCCGAAGCAGCCGATCAACTTCTGCACCGACGACTTCGGCCCGCTGGAGGTCGTCTACGACTACGCCGCCATTAAGCCGCACCTCAGCCGCGAGAAGATCGAGCGCCGGCCGCGGACCATGTGGCGCTACCGGGAACTCTTGCCCATCAGCGGCGAGCCGACCGTCGGCCCGCAGGTGGGCGGCACCCCGCTGATCCGCGCCGACCGCCTGGCCGACGCGCTGGGTGTCGAGCATCTCTGGATCAAGAACGACGCGGTCAATTTCCCGACGCTGTCGTTCAAGGACCGGGTCGTGTCGGTCGCGCTGTCCAAGGCCCGCGAGTTCGGCTTTCGCACGGTCGGCTGTGCCAGCACCGGCAACCTGGCCAACAGCGTCGCCGCCAACGCCGCCCAGGCCGGGCTGGAGGCGTACATCTTCGTTCCCTCCGACCTGGAGAACGCGAAGATTCTTGGGACGAGTGTCTACGGCGCGAAGGTAGTCGGCGTCACCGGCACCTATGACGAGGTCAACCGCCTCTGCACTCAGGTGGCGTTCAAGTACAACTGGGGGTTCGTCAACATCAACCTGCGGCCGTTCTACGCCGAGGGGTCGAAGTCCTTCGGCTACGAGATCGCCGAGGACCTGGGCTGGCGGTTCCCCCGGCACGTCGTCTGCCCGATGGCCGGCGGCAGCCTGATCGGCAAAATTTATAAGGCGTTCGAGGAGCTGCACGCGGTCGGCCTCGTCGCCGAGAAGCCGCGGACGCGGATGTACGGAGCGCAGGCGACCGGCTGCAATCCGATCACCGACTGCGTGAAGTCCGGCCGGGAGCGACACAAGCCGATCCGCCGACCGAACACCATCTGCAAGAGCCTGGCGATCGGCGACCCGGCCGACGGCTACTTCTCGGCGCAGCTCATCAAGAACTCCGGCGGCTGGGCGGAGGATGTCTCCGACGAGGAGATCACCGAGGCGATGCTGCTGTTGTCGCGGACCGAGGGGGTGTTCGCGGAGACGGCCGGTGGGGTGACGGTGGCGGTGGCCCGCAAGCTGATCGAGCAGGGCCGCATCCCGCGGAACGAGGAGATCGTGCTCTGTATCACCGGCAACGGCCTCAAGACGCAGGAGGCGGTGGCCGGGGCGGTCGAGCGGCCGGCGGTCATCAAGCCGAGCCTGGAGGCGTTCGACGCGGTCCACACCGGCGCGGCGGAGACGGTCCTTGCATAGTTCCAAGTTCCAGAGTTCCAGAGTTCCAAGTACGGTACTTGAAACTCTGGAACTCTGGAACTTGGAACTCGGAGGCATCATGGCGACCAAGGTTCAGATCCCGACCCCGATGCGCGAGCAGGCCGGCGGCAAGTCCGAGGTCGAGGTGACCGGCGCGACCGTGAAGGCGGCGCTGGACGACCTGGTCCGGCAGCACCCGGCGCTGGCCGCGAAGCTCTTCGACAACGGCAAGCTGCGGCCGTACATCAACGTCTTCGTCAACGACGAGGACATTCGCTATCTCGACGATCTCGATACCGCCATCAAGGGCGGCGAGATCGTGGCACTCATCCCCGCGGTGGCCGGTGGCTGACGACGCCCCCGAAGGCGCGGCCGTCTTTCCGCTGATCCCGGCGGAGTTGGGCGTCCACCCGCTGCTCTTGGCGGTGCTGCACGCCTACGTCTTCCTCGAAGGGTCGAACGACGACGTCGTGGACCCGGACTCGGCCGTGGAGGCGATGGAGTACCTGGCGACGTACATCCAGCGGCTCGACGGGGCGGAGTTGCGGCGCGTGCAGGAAGACCTGCACGCGCTGGTCGGGTTCGCCAAGCACGAGAAGTGGCCGAAGCAGCAGGTGCGGTTCCTGCAAGATTTCCTGAAAGAGAATGGCGTAACGGAGCAATAGCGGTTGGCCGCTCGGATAAGGCATTCACCACAAAGGCACAAAGATCACACCAAGGAACACAAAGAAGAAATCGGTCCGACTTGTCTTCCTTTGTGTCTCTTTGTGTGACCTTTGTGCCTTTGTGGTGAATGCCTTGAACCCGCGACCGGCCGGGACACACGATGACCACTGACTCTTCGCTCGACCGCTACTCCCGCCAGGTGCGGGTGCCCGGCATCGGCAAGGCCGGCCAGCAGCGCATCCTGAACTCCCGCGTCACCCTCTGCGGCGTCGGCGCCCTGGGCACCGTGCTGGCCAACACCCTGGTCCGCGCCGGCGTCGGGCACCTGCGGGTGATCGACCGCGACTTCGTCGAGCCGTCGAACCTGCAACGGCAGGTCCTCTTCGACGAGTCCGACGTGACCGACAACCTGCCGAAGGCGGAAGCGGCCGCGACGAAACTTCGGGCGATCAACTCAACGGTCCACGTCGAGCCGGTGGTCGCGGACATCGACCGCACCAACATCGAGGGCTTCTGCCGCGACGCCGACCTGATCCTGGACGGCACCGACAACTTCGAGGTCCGCTACCTCATCAACGACGTAGCGGTGAAGTTCGGCAAGCCGTGGGTCTACGGCGGCGCGGTCGGCAGCGAGGGGATGACCATGACCATCGTTCCCGGCCAGACGCCGTGCCTGCGGTGCGTCTTCGAGGCGTCCCCCGGCCCCGGCGAGGTCGGCACCTGCGAGACGGCCGGCGTCCTCGGCCCGGTGGTGTCGATCGTCGCCAGCTTCCAGGCCGCCGAGGCGCTCAAGCTCCTGGCCGGCAAGGCCGACGCGATCAACCGCGAACTGTTCATCCTGAACGTCTGGGAGAACACCACCCGGCGGGTGAAGGTCGCCCCGCTGGCCGGCCGCAAGGGGCAGTGCCCGTGCTGCGCGAAGCGGCAGTTCGAGTGGCTGGAGGGGGAGCACGGCACGCAGACGACGACGCTGTGCGGCCGCAACGCGGTGCAGGTGACGCATCGGCGGGCGTCGGCGCTGAACTTCGCTGATCTCGCGCGGCAGTTGGAGGCGTCTGGCCCGGTGACGGCGAACAAGTTCCTGCTGAAGTTCACGATCGCAGACGGCGGCGAGCCCTACGAGTTCACGGTCTTCCCGGACGGCCGGGCGATCATCAAGGGGACCGACGATCCCGACCGCGCGCGGACGCTGTACGCGAAGTACGTGGGACATTAGCCGAAGCGGTTTATCCTTGCACCGGCGTGCGAATCCGCCATCATGCTGTCGCCGCGCCGCTTGGCGCGGTCCTCTCACCCGAACCCCGGAGGACTCTCGCGATGGCGATGGACGACCACGACGACCGCGGCCGCAAGCCAGCGACCCAGGAGAGCAAGAAGGTGGTGGCCGGCATCCTGGCGATCCTGCTCGGGTCGCTCGGGGTGCATAAGTTCTTGCTCGGGTACACCACCACCGGGATCATCCAACTCCTGCTCGGGTGCATCGGGGTCGGCGGGATCATCGGGATCATCGAGGGGATCATCTACCTGACGAAGTCCGACGCGGAGTTCATCCAGACCTATCAGATTGGACAGAAGCAGTGGTTCTAGCCGGCGAACCGGGCTTGGTGCCCGGCCGGCGGCCGGAGTATGTTCCAGGGGTGCGGCCCCGAACCCGGGGCCGCATCCGACCCGCGAGACGGACATGGCGATCGCAGCCCGCGTCACCCACCGCCCGGTTCCGACCACCCAGACGCCGCCCGTTCCCTGGGACCGGCTCGCCCGGTTCACCGTGGACGAATACGAGCGGATGATCGATCTCGGCATCCTGGGGGACGGTGAGCGGCTGGAACTCTTTGAAGGGTGGATCGTCGAGCAAATGCCACACAACGCCCCTCACGACAGCGCGGTGTCCCGACTCCAACGGCGGTTGGGCAAGGTGATCGGGGACGGGTGGCTGATTCGAGTCCAGTCCGCCATCAAGCTCAAGGCGAGCGTACCGGAGCCGGACATCGTGATCGTGCCCGAGCCCGAGGAGCAGTACGACGAGAAGCGGCCCGTCCCGAGACAGATCGCAATCCTGGCCGAGGTGGCCGATTCCTCCCTGAAGTTCGATCAACAGGACAAACTCCGTGTCTACGCTATGAGTGGTGTGGCCGTCTACTGGATCGTCAACCTGATCGACCGCCGCGTCGAGGTCTACACCCAGCCGCGTGGCGGCAAGAACCCGACCTACCGCGCCCGCCAGGACTACGGCCCCGGCGACAAGCTCCCTGTAACACTCGCCGGCAAAACCGTCGGCTCGATCCCGGTGCGGGAGATTCTGCCGCGATGATCGGTCTCGACCCGGATTTCTTCGGGAGTGCTATGTTGGGGGAGAGGAGGTGTCCGATGCCCGAGATCGTGTTGACCGAAGAACAGGCCCGAGTGTTAGCCCAATCGACGACGGCCGTCCTGATCCGGGGCCCGAGCGGAGTACCCGTCGGGTTGATCGACCCCCGCGAGGCGGCCGTGATCGAGGAAGCCCGGCGGCGGTTGCGAGGGGAGCAACGTGGAATCTCCGGGCCGGCGGTCCAGGCCCACCTCACGGCCCTCCAGCAGGAGTGGGACCGGACGGGCGGGTTCGACGAGACGCACATGCTGACGTTCTTGGCGAAGCTCCGGGCCGAGGGCGGGCATGGCTAGCTTCGCCGTGGAGTTCCTCCTGCCGGCCGAGGACGACCTGGCCCGGATCTGGCTCGCCGCCCCGGACCCGGACGAGGTCACCCGGGCGGACGCGACGGCCGAACAACTGCTCTCGTCCGACCCGGCAGGCCGGGGTGTCCACCTGGCGGAGGGGTTGTACCGGCTGACCGTCGCCCCGCTCGTGCTCTACTACGCGATCGACGACGACCGCAAACTGGTGCGGGTGGCCTCCATCGGTGAGGTCCGATAGCGCCGGACCGATTGATTCCCATGATCTACCTCGACAACGCCGCCACCAGCTTCCCGAAGCCGGAGACCGTCTACCGGGCGCTCGACGCCTTCGCCCGGTCGTCGCTGGCCAACCCCGGCCGCGCCGGCCACAAGATGGCCCTGGCCGCCGAACACGCCCTCGACGACGCGCGCCACCGGCTCAACCGCTTCTTCAACGGCAAGGCGCCGGAGCGGTTCGTCTTCACCCTCAACGGCACCGACGCCCTGAACATGGCGATGAAGGGCGTCCTGGTCGATGGCGACCACGTCGTCACTTCGGACCTGGAACACAACAGCGTCAGCCGGCCGCTGGTGGCGCTGGCCGACGCCGGCCGGATCGCCCTGACCCGCGTCGCCGCTGACGGCTCGGGGACCGTGGACCCGGACGCGATCAAGAAGGCAATCACCCCGAAGACGCGGCTCGTCGCGCTGACCCATGCCAGCAACGTGCTGGGCACGGTGCAGCCGGTCGCGGAGGTCGGTCGCGTCGTCCGCGAGGCGGAGTCGGTGCTGTTCCTGGTGGACGCCGCTCAGACCGCCGGGGTGGTGCCGATCGACGTGCAGGTGCTCAACATCGACCTGCTGGCGGCGCCGGGGCACAAGAGTTTGTTCGGCCCGACCGGGACGGGGTTCCTGTACATCGGCACGCGGGCGAAGTTGCGGCCCTGGCGCGAGGGGGGCACCGGCGGCGACTCCTCGTCCCCGGTGCAGCCGAGCGAGTACCCGTACTACCTGGAGGGCGGCACTCCGAACGTCCTCGGCGTCGCCGGCATGGTCGCCGGATTGGACTTCGTGGAGGAGCGGACCCCCGACGCGATCCGCGAGCACGAGGTGATGCTTTGCGACCGGCTGCGGGACAGGCTGGCGGAGGCCGGCGGGTTCGAGTTCTACGGCCACCGCGACCCGGCCCGGCGGGTCGGCACGATCAGTTTCCGCAGCGAGGCGATCCCGGCCCCCGAGTTGGGCGGCATCCTGGACCAGGCGTTCGACATCGCCATCCGCCCCGGCCTGCACTGCGCCCCGTACGTCCACCGCTCCCTCGGCACCTACCCCGAGGGGACGGTGCGGGTCAGCCCCGGCGCGTTCACGACGGTCGATGCCATCGACCAACTGGTCGAGGCGCTGAAGGAGATCATCGGCGGGCTGTAAAGACAGGATTCACCGCAGAGAGCGCGGAGGGCGCAGAGAGAAGACAAGAGAGTTGAGTTCTGAAAACCCTCTCTTGCTGTCTTCTCTCTGCGCCCTCCGCGCCCTCTGCGGTGAATCTCTTCTACAAGATCACCATCGCATCCCCATAGCTGTAGAACCGATAGCCCTTCGCCACCGCTTCGACATATGCCTTCCGAAGCAACTCACTCCCGGCGAACGCCTGCGCCAGCAGCAGGAGCGTCGTCCGCGGCAGGTGGAAGTTCGTAATTAACCCGTCGATCACCCGGAACTCGAACGGCGGGCGGATGTACAGCCCCGTCTCGCCGCGGTACGGCCGCAGGCTGGCCGTCTCCAGCGTCCGCGTCGTCGTCGTACCGACCGCGATCACCCGGCCGCCGCGGGCCTTCGCTGCGCGGATCGCTTCGACCGTCTCCGGGCCGACCTCGCACCACTCGGTGTGGATCGTGTGCAGCACTGGGTCGATGGTCT
Source organism: Fimbriiglobus sp. (assembly GCA_035699305.1). Taxonomy (GTDB): domain Bacteria; phylum Planctomycetota; class Planctomycetia; order Gemmatales; family Gemmataceae; genus DASSAT01. The sequence goes on from DASSAT010000739.1 coordinate 6,977, forward strand.
TGATCGGGGCGAAGGTGCCCAGCCCGACGTGCAGCGTCACCCGCACTGTCCGCACACCCGCCGCCGCGAGCCGGTCGAACAGCCCCGGTGTGAAGTGCAGGCCCGCTGTCGGCGCCGCCACCGAGCCGAGCTGCGCCGCGTACACCGTCTGGTAGCGCTGCCGGTCGGCGGCGGAATCCCGCCCCTTGCGGATGTACGGCGGCAGCGGGACGTGGCCGTGGGCCGCTAGCAGGTCCACCGCCGTGCCCGGCGGGTCGGGTTGCATCAGCCAGTGGTGGTCCGCAGTACGGCCGGCCAGGGTCAGCCGCAGCCCGGTGTCGGTGACGAAGACCTCGCCGGACGTCGGGTGGCCGCGGGTCCGGGTCATCATCTCCCAGCCGGCCGGCGTCTCGCGCAGGAACAGCCCCTCCCACTGGCCACCGGTCTGCTCCCGCCGGCCGATGACACGGGCCGGGATCACCTTCGTGTCGTTGAGCACCAGCAGGTCGCCGGGCCGCAGCAACTCCGGCAACTCACGGAAGGCGCGGTGCTCCAGCGCCCCGGAGTCGCGGCGGACGACCAGGAGCCGGGACTCGTCCCGGTTCGCGGCCGGCTCCTGGGCGATCAGGTGCCCGGGGAGGTCGTAGTCGAAGAAGAGGTCGGTCATGAACTGTAGGGGCCGCCCTCCGTGGCGGCCCG
>DASSAT010000740.1:0-2623 GCA_035699305.1 Fimbriiglobus sp.
GGGTGAAAGAAGAAGACATCTGCTCCCCCTCCCCGAAGCGGGGAGGGGGTTGGGGGGAGGGGTGAACCGCCCCACCCCCTCGCTACCGCTCGGGGTTCGCCGGCCGCTGCCCGACCACCTATGAAAGCCCACGGGTGAGCCGTGGGCTTCCTGCGTTTGCGGTGGACATCATGCCGGAGCGGTGGGACTACAAGCGGGCCGGGCTGGACCTGGAGAAGTACGCCGAGACGATGTCCGGCATCCAGCCGCTGTTGACCCGCACCCACGACCAGACGCGGGTGATCCCGCCGCCGTTCCCGCCGCGCAAGGGCGGCAAGGGGTCCGGCGGGTTCGCCAGCCTCTTCGACCTCGACCCGGACGCCTGGCTCTTCAGCCGCAAGTACAGGCACCCGGTCCTCGTCACCTGCACCGACGGCGTCGGCTCCAAGCTCAAGGTCGCCTCGCTGGCGAAGAAGTTCGACACGGTCGGCATTGATCTCGTCGCCATGTCGGTGAACGACCTGATCTGCACCGGCGGCGAGCCACTGGTGTTCCTCGACTACATCGCTATGCCGAAGGACGACCCGGACCTGACGCTGCAACTGGTGAAGGGGATCAGTGACGGGTGCAAGGAGGCGGAGTGTTCGCTGGTCGGCGGGGAGACGGCGATCCTGCCGGGCTTCTACGCCGAGGGGGACTTCGACATGGCCGGGTTCTGCGCCGGCGTGGTCGAGCGCGACCGGGTGATCGACGGCCGGCACATCCAGGCCGGGGACGCGGTGGTCGGGCTGGCGTCGAGCGGCCTGCACTCGAACGGCTACAGCCTGGTCCGCAAGCTGGTCTTCGAGGCGGCGAACCTGACCGTGGACACTCACATCCCAGAGTTGGGCGCGACGGTCGGCGAGGCGCTGCTGACGCCGACGCGGCTGTACGTCAAGCCGGTGCGGGAGGTGGTGCAGCACTACCCGGTGAAGAAGCGGGTGATCCGCGGCCTGGCGAACATCACCGGCGGCGGGCTGATCGACAACCTGGCCCGCATCCTTCCCCCCGGCAAGCGGGCGGTGTTACGGCGCGGGTCGTGGCAAGTACCCGCGGTGTTCGGCTGGCTCCAGAAGCTCGGCGACGTGCAGCAGCCGGAGATGGACAAGGTGTTCAACGGCGGGATAGGGTTCTGCGTGGTGTGCAGCCCGCACTTCGCGGAGAGCATCGTCAAGCAGTTCGCGGACCAGGGCGTCGAGGCGTGGCCGATCGGCGAAGTCCGCGACGGCGAGACGGGGGTGGAGATCACCGGTTAGCCGCGAGGCGTCAGCCGAGCGCGGAGGCTCCCGCGCTCGGCTGCGCCTCGCGGCTAAACAACTTCGACCGCCACACCCCCAGCCGGTGCAGCCAGAACTGCCCCACAGTCTTCAACGTCTCCAGCCCGTACTTGCTCGACCGGCGGAAGTTGATGCTGCTCGCCTCGTCGAAGTACCGCACCGGCACCGGCACGTCCCCGAGCCGGAACCCGAAGTGGACCGCCTGCACCAGGAACTGCGTGTCGAACACGAAGTCGTCTGAGTTGCGCTCGAACGGGATCGTTTCGAGTACCTTTCGACGATAGACGCGGAAGCCGCTGTGGAACTCGCCGAGGTTCTGCCCGAGGGTGACGTTCTCGAAGAGCGTCAGCCCGCGGTTGGCCAGGTACTTCCACCACGGCATCCCGCAGGCCACCGCCTCGGCGCGGGTGCGGACGCGGTTGCCGAGGACCACGTCGCAGATGCCCAACTCGATGACGCCGACCGCGTGCGGGATCACCCGGGCGTCGTACTGGTAGTCCGGGTGGATCATCACCACCACGTCCGCCCCGTGCTCCAGCGCGTACCGGTAGCACGTCTTCTGGTTGCCGCCGTAGCCCGTGTTCTTGTCGTGGACGATCACCGACAGGCCCATCTGCCGGGCGATCTCGACGGTGCGGTCCTTGCTGCCGTCGTCCACCAGGAGGATGTCGTCCACACTACCGGGCGGGAAGTCGGCGATGGTGGCGGCGAGGGTGCGCTCGGCGTTGTAGGCCGGCAGTACGGCGATGATCTTGTGCTTGCGCGGCGGGATCGGGACGGCCGGCTTGAGGATGCGGTCAACGTGGAACGGCTCGGCAATCGGGTTGAGCGGCGGGCGGTCGAGGAGCGTAGCGGACATCGCGGCGGCCGGTCGGGGGTGCGGGTCGGGATGTGAGTAGGTTAGCGGGTCGCGGCCGACCGGAACACCTCCGCCCGTACCGCGTCCAGGTGGCGGCGCGTCTGGTCGAGCAGCGCAACCGCCGCGTCGTAGGCCGGCCGGGTCACTGTCCGCAGCTTTAGCGCCGTCAACACCGCCCGCAAGTCGTCTACATCCCCGTACAGCCCGAGTAGTCGCTCCTCCTGCTCCCGGGCGATGTCCAGCAACTTCAACCGCTCACGGACGTTCGCGTCCAGCTCCCGTTCGAGACGCTGCTGCTCATAGAGAACGTAGTCGTCGAAGACGTTCGCCGGCGTTTGAAGCAGCGTCACAAACTCCGCGTCCTCAGACCGGACGTAGTACCGGTTCAGCCCGTCGAACATCGCGTACCGGTAATCCGCGGCCAGGACCAGCGGCTCCCAGGAGTGGTGATTCGGGGTCGGCTTGCCAA
>DASSAT010000741.1:0-12544 GCA_035699305.1 Fimbriiglobus sp.
TGCACGTGCGAGGCATCGAGCATACACTGAGGGGGACGCATGGCTGACTCCGTCCAGGAATGGTGTCGTAACCTCTTCCTAGGAGCAGCCATGCGTCACTTGCAAGCCAAAGCGCAAACTCGGAACTACTGACCCTACAAAGAATTGCCATGTCCGACCCGAACCAGCCGCTGACCCACCTGGACGACTGGGAGGAGTCGCTGCTCGCCCGCTACCCGGCCGAGGGGGCCGGGAAGGCGAAGGAGCAGTTCCGCGACTACCGGGCCGAGGCGCGGCCGTCGGTCAAGGAGTTCTATCGGCTCAACCACCGCCACCAGACGCTCGACTTCGTGCGAGCCAAGCATCAGGAATACCTAGCGCTGCGCAAGCGGCGCATGGGCGTGTGGGACGCGATGGAGTTCCTCAACACGCTGGTGGACGACAGCGACCCGGACACCGACCTCAGCCAGATCGAGCACCTGATGCAGTCGGCCGAGGCGATCCGCGCCGACGGCCACCCGCGCTGGTTCATCCTGACCGGGCTGATCCACGACCTGGGCAAGGTCCTCTGCCTGTACGGCGAGCCGCAGTGGGCGGTCGTCGGGGACACCTTCCCGGTCGGCTGCGCGTACTCGGAGAAGGTCGTCTTCCCCGAGTTCTTCGCCGACAACCCGGACGCTGCGGTGCCGGCCTACCGGACCGAGTGCGGCATCTACGAGCCGGGGTGCGGGCTGGGCAACGTCCACCTGTCCTGGGGGCACGACGAGTACCTGTACCACGTCGCCCAGCCGTACCTGCCCGAGCCGGCGCTGTACATGATCCGCTACCACTCGTTCTACGCCGCTCACACGGAGGGTGCGTACGGGCACCTGATGAGCGCCCGCGACCGGGAGATGTTCCAGTGGGTGCGGGCGTTCAACCCGTATGACCTGTACTCGAAGGCTGCCGCCCGGCCGGACGTGGCGGCCCTGCGGCCGTTCTACGAAGACCTGATCGCCGAGTTCTTCCCTCCAGCGATCGACTGGTGAGCCAACACGGCCTCACCCTCTCACCGAGACCGTGGGTGGTCTCGGTCGTCGTGCTCACCCGTCCTTGGGCGCGTGGCTCGCGAGCAGCGGGTTGGGGATGGGGGTGTCGGAAACCGACAAGGTGATCGGAACGGGCGGGATACCGTTCTGGGTGAGCCAGCACCGCCACTCGTTGACCAGCCCGACCTGCCAGCCGTCGAGCGGTTGGCCGGCCGGCAGCGACAGGACGCCGTCCACCGTCACCACCTCCCCCGGCGCGACGTGCCGCGGCAGCGTCAGCCGGCCGCACTCGGCGAAGTCCGGGCCGCCGGGCGTCCCGCGGAACACCGACACGCTCAGATACCCGGCCCCGGACGGGTGGCGGGCCAGCCAGACCGTCTCCCCACGGTTGGTCAACTCCAGTTGGACGGTCACCCGCCCGTACCGGGGGTCGTAGGAGGCCGACCGGACCCGGACGTCGGCCAGGGTCCGGCCTGGGCCGGACGCCGTCGTCGGGGCGTTCATCGGCTTGATCGCGGTCAGGTGGATTCTGGCGGACGGGGCCAGGTCGGCGACCTCGGCGACGGTCCGGCCGGCGTGGGCTTCGGGGATGAACCCGTTGACGGCGTAGTAGTGGGTCGCGTCCCGGAACCCCGCCCGGGCCAGCAGGGCGTCCAGGTATTCCCGGCTGAATGGGTTCTCGAGTGTGCCGTGGGTGTCCATCTCCTCATCCAGATACCGCTCCATCACGGTCGCACCGGGCTGCCAGTTGAACTCCCCGCCGACCCCGATCACCCCGCCGGGCTTGAGGACGCGGAAGCAGTGGGCCAGCCCCCGCCGCTCGTCCACCACGTGGTGCAGGGCCTCGTAGAAGATCACCCCGTCCACGCTCTCGTCGGGCAACGAGCACTCCTCCACCGACTCGCACCGGAACTCGACGGGCAGCGGTTCATCCAGTTGATGGTGCCAGGCGCACCGGGTGATCCGGTCGCGGGCGGCCCGAACCATCGACTCCGACGGCTCGGCCGACACCACCTGATACCCCAGGCAGAGCAGTAACTCGGTCAGCCACCCCGCCCCGCTCCCGACCTCCAGCACCCGACCGCCGGGCGGGAGGGCCATCACCTTCAGCAGGTTCATGACTGTCCCGTAGGCGGTCTGGAAGTACGGGTTGCCGGCGGCTATGTCGAACGGCTTGCGGAAAAGCCACGGCTCCTCCTTGTCGGCCAACCGCCGGGCGTAGTCCTCCGCGGTCCGCAGGTACTGGGTATACCGACCGTCCTGGTTGCCGAGGTATCGCCGGCGGTCGGGCGGGGGCAACTCGGGCATTGGCGGAAGGGTCACGGGCGCGGCGGCGGACATGGGATCATCTCCTCTTTGCGAGAGCGGGAAGCGAGGGGACGGGGGCTGCGTGCCGACCAGATACTATGCCGCGGCCGATCGCGCCGTGGTCCCCTGGATTGGTGAGGTCGTAGCCCGACTCGCCGACGGCACCTCGGGCACAAAGGTCGCGACCTCGGCTGCGATCCGGTCGGCCAGTCCGTCGAGGTCCGACGAGCCGAGTTCGGCCAGGCGGTCGGCGGCGGCGTCGGTCAAGGTGAAGAGCGGGGCGGCCTGGCGGACCTGCCCGGCGAACTCCCGGAACTGCTGACAGTAGCGGTCCGTGTCGAACCGCGCCAGGGCGTGCGCCCGGGACGCCTTCCCGATCCGCTGCCGCCGCGCGGGATCGCCTACCAACCCCTCCAGCGCGCCCGCGATCTCGGCCTCGGACCGGACCTTCACCACCACGTCGTCCGGGAACTCGCCGTAGTAGCCGTGGTCCCAGACGACCGTCGGCACCCCGGCGACCAGCGACGTTAAGAGGCTGGCCGAACTCTCGCCGCCGTGCGGGTTGCGGAGGTTGACGACCACGTCGGCCTCGGCCAGGGCGGCCCGCAACTCGTCGTCCGACAGCCGGCCGACCAGCGACACCGCCTCGCCCAGCCCCTGGTCCGCGATGAGGCCACGGAGCCGCCCCTCGTACCCCGCGATGCCCTCGGACCCGACCACCGTGAACTGCACCGCCCGGCGCAGCCGGTCGCTCCCGGCGATCGCCTCGATGGTGGCGTGGACCAGCTTGTTCGGGTTGAGCATCCCGAACGTCAGCAGCCGCACCTTCCCATTGGCAGACGGGGGCCGGGCCGGGCTGGCCTCGGCCGTCCGGGCAGCCGGGCCGAACAGCGGGAAGTCGATCCGCCGGACCGGGGCCGGGACGTCCGGGGCCACCCGCCCGCGGGCGTACTCGGAGTGGACGACCACCCCCAGCGCCCGGCGGAGCGCCGGCTTGTACATCGGAAACGTGAGCCGAACCGGGTCCTCGACCTCTTCCGGCCGCCGGCCCTCGACCACGTCCCGGCCCAGCGCCTCGGCCTCCGGCCCGTGGGCGTACCCGAGCAGCCGGGCAAACCCGGCCGGGTCCTTGCGGTGCAGGACGAAGTACCCCAGGAAGAAGTCCCGCATCATCAGGTCGTGCAGGACGGTGATCCCCGGCCGGCGCAGCGCCGTCTCGTAGACCGCCAAGTGGTTGTGGATGTGGTCGCCCAGGTTGTAGACGCACACGTCGAACCCATCGAGCCGGGCCAGGAGGTCCGGCGTCGGCTCGTGTGGGATGGGGACGACCGGCAGCGGGGACGGCCGGGGAGCCTCGCCCCCGACGTCGGCCGGGGCGAACACCGTGACCTCGTCCCGGACGGCCAGCCGCCGGACGATGGCCTCGCTGTAGTCGCCGATCGCGTGCAGCGGGGTGAACGGGGTGAACCAGGCGATCCGCATCGGAGCCTCCACGTCAGCCCAGTAGGCGATCCAGGATGTGTTCCCAGTCGATCCGGTGCTGGGACAGTGTCTCGTACCCGGCCCGACCCATCTCCCGAGCCTTGCCCCGGTTCGCCCACAGGTCTTCCAGCGCGGCTGCCAGCGCCTCCGGCGTCGGATCGAGGATCAGCCCGTTAAGCCCGTCCTCGACCAACTCGTTCGTCCCGCCCGAGTCGGTGAACGTGATCAGCGGCTTGTGCGAGTGGAACGCCTCCAGGGTGACATACCCGTAGGAGTCCTCGTCGTAGGGCAGGTAAACCGCCCCGCACGCCCCCCGCATCCACCGGGCCTTCTCCTCCTCCGTCACCCACCCGAGGAAGGTGACGCGGTGCTCCAGGCCATGCGCCTCGACCAGCCGGTGCAGCTCAGCCCCGTAGCTGTCCGAGTCGGGCTTCCCGGCGAGCACCAGCCGGATCGGGGACCGAACATGCCGCATCGCCTCGATGGCAATGTGCTGCCTCTTCGACTGACTTAGCCGGGACGGGTAGAAGAAGTAGTCGCCGAATTCGCCGGGACCGAACAACTCCGGCCGGTCGAGCGGGGGGTAGAGCACCTCGTCCGCCTCGATCCCGTTGAACCGCCGGAGCCGGCCGGCCACGATCTTCGAGTTGGTGTACAGCCCGTTGACCTCGCGCAGGTACTTGTTGTCGGCGGCGTGGACCATGTCGCGGACGCCGCGGGTCTCCGGGGTGTCGTGCATCCCGGCCATGGGGGTGCCCCAGAGTTCGTACACCTGCCGGAACTGGTGGAGTAGCCAGAGCCGCTTGTTGGGGAACGGGGCCAGGTAGGCTGGAAACTTGAGGGCGATCACCAGGTCCGGCTCCCCGGCTCCGACGTTGAGCAGCCGGCAGGCGAGCATGTGCTCCGGGACCACGGACGGTGGATACCACTTGAACGGGATGTTGACCTGCTCGACCAGGTGGCCGCGGCCCCGGACCCGGCCGGCCAGGCTGTCGGCCAAATACTCCGCCCCGCCCCGGACGAACGGGACGTGGGTGTTCACGATCGCGACTTTCATGACAGCAGGGTCTCGATCACGTGGTCCCAGTAGATCCCCTTGCGGCGGAGGGTCCGGGACGCCTCCTCGCCCATCCGGACGGCGGCCGCCCGGTCGTGCCACAGCCGGTTCATGACCTCCGCCAGGGCGCGGGGGTCCGGCTCGCACACGACCCCGTTCACCCCGTCCTCGACCAACTCCCGGCTGGCCCCCGAATCGGTCAGGGTGACCACAGGCTTGTGGGCCTCGAACGCCTCCACCGTGACGTACCCGTAGTCCTCGTCGAACGGCAGGAACAGGACGCCGCTGCACCCGGCCATCAGCTCGGCCTTGCGCTGCTCGGTCACCCACCCGGTGAACTCCACCCGGTCGGCCACCCCGGCCTCGACCGCCAGCCGTCGCAGCGACGCCCCGTACTCGGGCACGTCCGGGGCGCCGAGCAGCATCAGCCGGACGGCCGGGTCAGTGTACCGCATGGCCTCGATCGCCAGATCGAACCGCTTGAGCGGGGTCATCCGGCCGGCGTAGAGGAGGTAGTCGCCGAACGGCCCGGGGCGGTACGGGTGGTCAGCCGGCAGTGGCGGGTAAAGAACCCCGTCCGGGTCCAGGTTGTTGAACCGCCGCACCCGGTCGGCCACCACCCCCGACTGGGCGAACACCCGGCGGCACTCGCGGAGGTAGGTGTTGTCGGCCCGCAGCATCAGGTCCCGGTAGTGCCGGCCGATCTCGTTGTCCGGGATGGAGGTCCACTTGGTCCCCCACAGGTCGAAAGCCTCCCGGTGGTGGTGCATGAACCACGTGACCTTGTTCGGGTGGCGGACGGCGTACGACGGGGACCGCATGGCGATCACCCGATCGATCCGATTGCCGCAACTCTCGGTCAGGTCGAGCAGGCGGACCGCCACCGTCTGCTCCGGCACCTCCATCCAGGCCGAGTAGAACGGCAGGCGGACGGTATCGACCTGCACCCCCCGGGCAGCCATCTCCCGCTCGAGGTCCTCGACGATTTTGGTCCCGCCACCCTTGAGGAACGGGACGACGGTGGTTGCGATCAAGACCCTCACGGCCTGCCCTCCCCGGCCCCGTCGGCCGGTTCGAAATCGGCGACCAGTCCGGCCCCGGGAGGGCTGACCTGCCAGCCGCGGGTGACATCCGTCGTGAACCCAGCCGCACCGAACTCGGCTGCCGCCCGCCCGAGTAGTTCGCCCAGCTCGGCCTCGGGGAGTGGACTCAGGATGGCACAGCGGAACGGCCCGTCGGGGAAGAACCCGACGCTGCGGAACCCGTGCCGACCGGCAAACACCTGGAGCGCCTTCCGGGTCCAGAAGAGCACGTGCTGCCCGGCGTCGTAGGACAGGTAGTGCCAGTCCGGGCCGGACTCGCCGGGCTTGTACAGCTCGGTCGAGAGGACCACCGATCCGGCCGGCGCGAGCACTCGCCGCAGGAGCGACCCGACCTCGGCCAGGTCGGTCAGGTGTTCGAACACCTCGAACGCGGATACGAGATCGAACGAGCCGGCGGTGACGGCGCCCGGGTCGGTGATCAGCCGGTCGGGGGCGAAGAACGGGCGGCCGATGTGCGGGTCGAACGTCCAGGCGTCCAGGCCGGAGTCGAGCAGCATCTGGGTGAGCAGACCGTACCCACCGCCGTAGTCCAGCAGCCGCGGGCGCGGGCCGGTCAGCCCGGCGGCGACCAACGCCCGGAGGTGACAGTAGACCGAGAAGTTGCGGCGGAACCGCCCCGTGTCCGGGTTCCACAACTGCGGAGAGTCTTCGCCCTTGTACGCCTCGGCCAGCCAGTGCGGGTTGGGGATTTGCAAGGCGCCGCAGACGCGGCACTCGTGGTACTCGGCCTCGTAGCGGTTGTGCAGGACCCGCCCGGTCCAGCGGAACTCCAGCTCGCCCCCGCACACCCGGCACCGGTCGGCTTTCGTCGCCGTCGGTGGGGTTGCGGTCGGGGCGGGGGTCGCCGTGTGCTCGGCCACGGCCGCGCCGAGGCGGCGGAGCTGGTCGTACCAGGTCTGCTCCGCGAAGGCGTGTTGCCGCTGTTCCGCCCGCATCACCTCCTGGACCTCGCGCAGTCGCTGCTGCTCTGTCACCATCGCCGATGCGGAAGTCCCGACCGCCTCCTCAAGCCGCCGTAGGCGTTCGCGCACCCCCCCCGGGTCGTCGCCCAGCAGCACGCCGACAGCTTGCTCGAAGCCCTGCACCCGCCGGACCAGCGCATCCACCTCCCGGTGGAGGTCGCGGCCGATCTGCACCACCGCCACGGCATGACCGGACAACTCCCCGACCACCGCCTGCTCGATCGCCCCGAGCCGCCCGGCGCAGTCGTCCATCCGGGGGGCCAGCCCCTCGGCCACCGCCCGCTCGATCGCCCCGAGTTGCTGCCGGATCGCCTCCTGCTCCCGCCGGACCAGCGCGTCCACCTCCCGGTGGAGGTCGCGGCCGATCTGCACCACCGCCACGGCGTGACCAGACAACTCGCTGGCCACCGCCCGTTCGATCGCCATCAGCCGGCCGGTACAGTCGTCGATCCGAAGGGCGAGACTCTCGGTCACCGCCCGCTCGATCGCTCCGAGTTGCTGCCGGGTCGCTCCCTGCTCCCGTGCTACCTCGCCGACCACCCGCTGAAGTCGCCCACCGTCGCCCCCGACCACATCCTTCGTGGCGGCCTGATCCCGAACCGACCAGGACCGCCGACTCACCTCGGCCTCCCAGGTCCGGGAGAGCCGCTGGAGCAAGCGGGAGCGGGTGTAGAAGGGCAGATACCGAAGGCGCCGGACCTGGCGGGCGTACTCGACGGTACTGGGGTAGCGGCCCAGGACGGCCCGGTAGGCTTCCCGGACGAACTCACCGGGGTCCGGGAGGCCGAGCAGTTCCGCCGGCGAGTAAGACGACGGGTCCGGCCTCGCGTCGAGGTGGTCCTCGAACCGGGTCCACTCCGGCCCCGTGTACCGCCCACGGGCCTCGTCGCAGTCCAGGAACGCCCGGACCATGTTCCGCCGGGGGGTGCCGGCCGCCAGGATGTGCAGGTGGGCCGCCAACTCCGCGGGGGTGGGCCGGCGGAAGAGGACCGCCTCGTACAGCCGCAGGACGAACCGGTCGTCCGGGTCGGTGCGACCAGCCCGGAGTTCAGCCCCCAGCCCCGCCGGGATCAGCAGTACCAGCCGGCCCGACCACGGCACCTCCAGCCCGGTGCGGACAAACTCGGGGCTGGTTATGAAGGCCCGAACCACATCGGTGCGAAGTTGTCCGCGGGCCATTGCCCCGACGTGGGTGGCCAGCCCGTCCGCGTCCGCCGGCCGGTTGAGGAACAGCCGGTAGAGCCGGTGGGCGAACCGGTCGGGCGACAGCCCCCAGGCGCGAAGGAGTTCATCCCACACCGCGTCTGCCGAACGGGACCACGCGGGGTCGAGCCCGAGGTCCCGAGCGTTCCGGTCGGCCGACAGTTCCCGGACGAGTACCAGCCGCGGCGCGCCAGCATGGGCGCGAGAGACGAGGTGGTCGAGTTCGGCGGCGGACGGCTCCCGGCCGAGCAGCACCCGATACAGCCCCCGCCCGAACTCGGCCGCCGGGAGGGGCAACAGGTGGTTCACCTCGGCGGCCAGCTGGTCCGGTGTGAGCTGGGGTTCCGCGTCGGCGGGGGGACGAGCCGCCGACTGGGTCTGTTCCCACGCGAGGTTGTCGCGGATGCGGGCGGCGATCATGTTCTTAACCATCGGCCCTGGCCCCCAGGGTGAGGACGCCGACCAGCTGGCCGGCCGACTCGCCGGAGAAGGTGTAGCCGAGCCGCTCGTACAGGGTCCGGGCGGCGGCGTTGTCCGGGTACACCTTGAGCCGTACGCGCGGGGCGCCGCGAACGGCGGCGGCGGCATGCAGGAACCCCATGAATGCCCGCCCGATCCCCGTCCGCCGCGCCGCCGGGTGGACGGCAATACCCAGGCTGGGCACCTCGTACCCCTCGTCCCAGCCGCGTAGCATCCCGTAGGCCAGGACCCGGTCCGCGGTCGCCACGTAGTACAGGTCGCGGCCGGCGTACCGGCAGAGCCGGGCCGCCGTCGTTGCGTCGAACGGGTGCGGGTGGAAGAGTCGGTCGTCCCCGGCCGCGGTCAGGGCGGCGAAGAACTCGGCCAGCCCCGCCTGATGGGCGGGGCCGAGGCGGAGAAATTCCAGCGGCGGTTGGTCGGACATCGCGCACCTTCGGGTCGTCGGCGGGCGCGGTGATACCCGCCCTTGCTGGGGACGGCAAGCGGACTCCCGCGGTCAGGCCGCCTCTCGCCGGACCGACGCGCCCCGCCGGCGCTGGGCGTCGCCGATCGCTTCGACGACCCGCAGTTGGTCGGCCTCGGTGAGGTGGTTGTACGTCGGCAGCATGATCCCCGTCTCGCCGAGCCGGTCGGTCGCCGGCAGGCTCTCGCCGCGGCGGCGGGACTCCTCGCGGAACGGGGGGAGCCGGTGCAGCGGGATGAACATCGGCCGGGTCTCGATGTTCCGCTCGGCCAGGGCGGCCATCAGGTCGTCCCGGGTCCGTCCGAACTCGTCGGGGTCGATCGCGCAGGTGTACATCCAGGGGGAGTACTCGGCCCACGGGGCGACCGGCTGGAGGCGGACGCCGGGCACCTGACGCAGCAGGCGGTTGTACCGGTCGAAGATCGCCCGTCGCCCGGCGATGATCGCGTCCCACCGCTCCAGTTGGGCGCACAGGATGGCGCAGGCGAGGTTGGTCAGCCGGAAGTTGTACCCGGTGATCGGGAAATAGTACCGGCGGTGCGGGTCCATCCCCTGGCCGCGCAGCGCCCGCATCCGGGTGCACAGCCGGTCGTCCGAGAGGGTGACGGCCCCGCCCTCGCCGCTGGTGATGATCTTGTTGCCGAAGAAGGAGAAGGTGGCGGCGTGCGACAGGGCGCCGACCGGCCGGCCCTTGTACCGGGCGCCGAGCGCCTCGGCCGCGTCCTCCACCACCCACAGCCCGTGCACGTCGGCCACCTGGTTGATCCGGTCCATGTCCGCGGGGTGGCCCAGCAAGTGGACGGCGATAATCCCCCGGGTCCGGCGGGTGATCGAGGCTTCCAGTTGCTCCGGGTCGATGCACCAGGTAGCCGGGTCTACATCGACGAACACCGGCTCGGCACCGACGTAGCGGACCGCGTTGGCGGTGGCGACGTAGGTCAGTGACGGGACCAGCACCTCGTCCCCGGGGCGGACGTCCAGCCCGAGCAGTGCCAGGTGCAGGGCGACGGTGCCGTTGCAGACCGCCAGCGCCGACGAGGTGCCGCACAGCCCGGCGAACTCGCGTTCGAACCGTTGCAGGTACGCGCCGGTGGAGGAGATCCACGTGCTGCGGATCGCCTCCACCGCGTATGCCTCTTCGTTGCCGCTGAGGTCCACGGACGCAACCGGGATGCGGTCCGGCATGGGAAGCTCCAGCCTCGGGGTGTGCGCGGCAAGGCCGCGGTGCGGACCGAGCCGATGACCGGTTGTATCGGTTGTCTCCACGGCACCCGTCCACGCGGAGTCGGAAAAGCTCGCCGGGTGGAAGTCGGGGCCGACCGCAACTCTCGGGCGTGCCGGGCGTAGCCGCCGGGGAACTGGACGCGGAAGACGTATTGAGATCAGCCGCGCACCGTACACATTAGCGCGAAGCGTTCGGGAGTCAAGCTGCGACGACTGCGAAGTCTGGGGAACACACGCAACCCCGTCTCGCCGCCGTCAGTCCGGCTTCACCGGCGCGCCCCGGCATGACATAGCTATAGGCGGTGTAGCGAACCTCGCTCCACGCCAACTCCGGGTCGGAGTGCACACAGGTGTTCGACCCGGCGAGATGCCACACCTACTCCCGCCCTGGTATCGGCGGGTTAGCCTCGGTGTATGGGTCCGGTCCGATTGCCGCTTGCACCGCCGCGCGGCGGCCGGGATACTGCGGGGGCTTCCGCGGACCGAGGTCCGTTACGGCATGACTCCTCACCCGAAGGGCCGCGTTGCCATGTCACCCCTCTCACCCGCTTTGACCGCCCGGACGTGGTGCTTCGCCGCGGTCGGCCTGCTGCTCGCTGCCGCGCCCGTTGCCGCTGCCGAGACGGGCCGGCCGAACCTGCTGTTCATCATCTTCGACGACTGGGGCTGGCAGCACGCCGGCGCCTACGGCTGCGACTGGGTGAAGACGCCGAACTTCGACCGGGTCGCCCGCGAGGGGGTGCTTTTCAAGAACGCCTTCACGTCGAACCCCAAGTGCAGCCCGTGCCGCGCGTGCATCCTCACCGGGCGGAACACCTGGCAGCTCGAAGAAGCGGTATGCCACTTCGGCCTCTTCCCGGCGAAGTTCGCCGTCTACCCCGACCTGCTGGAGAAGGCCGGCTACTCCGTCGGGCTGACCGGCAAGGGCTGGGGGCCGGGCGACTTCAAGATCGGCGGCCGTACCCGCAACCCCGCCGGGCCGGGGTTCAACCAGTTCACCACCAAGCCTCCGGCGGCGAACATCGGCAAGAACGACTACTCGCGGAACTTCGCGGCCTTCCTCAAGCAGCGGCCGGCGGGCAAGCCGTTCTGTTTCTGGATGGGCTTCACCGAGCCGCACCGCGCCTACGAACTCGGCTCCGGCGTCCGCATGGGCAAGAAACTCTCCGACGTGACGGTGCCCCCGTACCTGCCGGACACGGAGGTCGTCCGCGGCGACCTACTGGACTACGCCGTCGAGGTCGAGTGGGCCGACGGGCACATCGGCAAGGCGCTCGACGCCCTGCAAGCCGCCGGCGAGCTGGACAACACGCTGGTCGTCGTCACCTCTGACCACGGCATGCCGTTCCCCTACGTCAAGGGGCAAATTCACGAGGACGCCTTCCACCTGCCGCTGGCGATGCGGTGGGGCAAGGGGATCAAGCCCGGTCGCGTCGTCGAGGACTTCGTCACCGTCCGCGACTACGCTCCGACGTGGCTGGAACTGGCCGGCCTCAAGCCGCACCCGCAGATGACCGGCAAGAGCCTGGCGAACGTCCTCCGCTCGGAGAAGTCCGGGTGGGTCGAGGGCCGCGACGTGACGCTGGCCGGCAAGGAGCGGCACGACATTGGCCGGCCCCACGACTGGGGTTTCCCCGCTCGCGCGATCCGCACGAAGGACTACCTGTACGTCCACAACTTCCACCCCGAGCGGTGGCCGGCCGGCAACCCCGAGACCGACTTTGGCAACTGCGACCCCGGCCCGACCAAGGAACTCCTGAAGTTCCTCCGCGGCTACTACTACGACCTGTCGTTCGGCAAGCGGCTGCCGGACGAGCTGTACCGGCTGGCGGACGACCCGGCGGGCGTCCGCAACCTCGCCCATGACCTGGCCTACGCGCGAGTCGTCAGCGAACTGCGCGACCGCATGATGGTCCTGCTCAAGGAGGACGGCGACCCGCGGGCGCTGGGCCGCGGCGAAGTGTTCGACACGTACAAATACGTCGGCGGCCGAGCGAAGGGCTACGACACGTGGCTTGCGGCGCGGGTGGCCGAGTTCACCGTGCCGAAGCAGGTGCCGAAGAGACCGCGCAAGAAGGGCCGGTAGCGCGAGATCGTCTTGTTCCCTCCCCCCCTTGGGGGGGAGGGTTAGGGTGGGGGGTAGGAAGCATCACCCGGCCGGTCACATCGCCCCCGACTCGGGAAGCAACCCCCCACCCTAACCCTCCCCCCCAAGGGGGGAGGGAACCAAACCAAGACGGTAGCGAATCCATGCG
>DASSAT010000742.1:0-5723 GCA_035699305.1 Fimbriiglobus sp.
GCTGGCCCGGCCGAACCCGCTGGCCGACATGCAACCGGTGCTGCCGACGCGGGGCGACCTGCTGGCCCACATCCTGACCACCCACGAGGCGACGCACCTCGGCCAGCTCTCGGCGTGGCGGCGGCAACTCGGCTTCCCGTCGGTCCGCGGCTGACCCTGGCACCCCACGGCCGGCCCGGATACCCTGGAGCGGGTCACGTTCTGCCCGGAGGGTCCGCCATGACTCGTCCCCTTGCCGCAGCGTCGGCTCTTGTCCTGCTTCTGGCTGTTGCCCCCGCGGCCCCGGTCCCCAAGGAGAAGGCGAAGACGCCGAACTACTACCCGACCGCGCTCGGGTCGCGGTGGGTCTACAAGGTCGGCGCGACGGAGATCGCCACCGAAGTCACCGCGGTCGAGTCGAAGTCGGGCGCCCGGCTCGCCACGATCGCCACCCTAGTCAACGGCAAGGCGGTCGCCACCGAGCGGATATCGGTGACGGCCAAGGGCGTATTCCGGGACCGGATCAACAAGGCCGACTTGAAACCGCCGGCCTGCATCCTCAAGTCCCCCCTCAAGTCGGGGGACAAGTGGGAGGTGGACTCGTCCGTCCAGGGCCAGGTAACGAAGATGTCCTTCACCACGGGCGGGTCGGAGGAGGTCGAGGTGCCGGCTGGCAAGTACAAGGCGCACCGTGTGGACGCGGACGGGACCATCGCCGGCGCGCAGACCGGGGTGACGTACTGGTTCGCCCCAGACGTCGGGGTCGTCAAGATCCGTTACACCATCGCCGGAAACGAATCCGTACTGGAGTTGAAGTCGTTCACCGCCGGCAAGAAGAACTGACCCGGAGTGCAGGGGAGCTTGTCTTTCTCCCGACTCCCCGTGGGGGAGAGTGGGGAATGGCAACGGACCCATGCGATCCGGGATCAGTGCCGGGCGGGCGGCACGCCGCCGGGGCCGCCGGTGCGGGAGATGGACGGGCGGACCGCGCCCGACCCGAGCAGGGACCGGCCGTCGGCCCCGCGCTCGCCGTGCTGGCGCTCGACCATGTCCACGAAGTCGCTGAACGAGTGGGTCAGCCGGATCTGCTCCCCGTTGGTCAGCACGATGACCGCGAAGTCGGCCGGGACGGGAGCCTCGGGGTAGAAGTACGCGACGTGCTCCAGGTTCAGGGAGATCCAGATCTTGTCGCGCCGCCGGACCGTCATGAACATACCCGACCTCCAGTGAAGGCCGTCCCGGTCGGGCGGCAGTGAACCTTAGAGCGCGTTTCACGGTGGTGGAGCTTTCTTCCCCAGCATCGGTCGGCGGGGCAGTTCGCGTCGCGGTCGCAACGTCACCCGGTCCGGGCGACGTAGTAGTAGTTCAGTACGTCGTGCGGCAGCGTCTCGACCGTCACGTCCGTGAAGCCCGCCTCGGCAAGCATCTTTGTCGCCAACTCCCGGCCCCAGGCCGCGCCGAGGCCGGCCCCGCCGCACGCCAGCGACACCGACATGCAGTGCATGCACGAGATCGTGTAGATGAACGGGATGAGCGGCTGGTCGGCATTGCCGTGCACGTGGCTGTGCGCCTTGATGTCCTGCATCAGGAAGACGCCGCCCGGCCGGAGGGCCGCCGCGATGTTGCGCAGCACCCCGGCCGGGTCGGCCTGGTCGTGGACGGCGTCGAACGCCGTCACCAGGTCGAACCGCCGTGGCTCGTTCATCCGGGTCACGTCGCGAACCTCGAACCGGGCGTTGGTCAGCCCGCGCCGCCGGGCCAGTTCGTTCGCCGCGGCGATCCCTTCCTCCGAGAAGTCGTAGCCGACGAACCGGCTCGCCGGGTACAGCTCGGCCATCTTCAACAGCGCGTGGCCGGAGCCGCAGCCGATATCGAGTACGTCGATGCCCCGCCTCAGCCGGTCCGGGAGGCCCGGCACCAGCGGCAGGATGTGCTCCTCCAGCCCGGCGACGGTGGTCTGGTCGCTCCCCTCGGCCATCACCGGGTGGAACCGCTTGTAGGACGAGTACGGCACCCCCTTGCCGTGCCGGAAGGCGTCCACCACCTCGTCCTCGACGGCGCCGAGGACCGCGATGAACTGGGCCGGGACGGCCATGTTGTTCGGGCTGGCGGCTCGGGTCAGGAACGCGGCGTGCTCCGGCGGCAGGGCGTAGGTATCGGCGGCCGGGTCGTGTTCGACGACGCCGCCGGTGGCCATCGCCCCGAGCCACTCGCGGACGTACCGCTCGTCGAGGTTCGCGGCCGTGGCGATCTCGCGGCTGGTGCTCGCGGGCTGCCCGGCCAGTGCGTCGAACAGCCCGGTCCGGTGGCCGATCGAGGTCATCAGGGCGACGGCCGCCCCGTTCATCACGCCGATCATCGAACCAGCGAACGCTTCAGCCTTCGCCCGGTCGAAGGCGTGGGTCTTCGCTGTCATCTCGTCACCTCGCGTCTGGGTTGAAAGCCGAATAGCAGCCGGCCGCCCCCGCTTCCAGGGACGGCCGGCCGGACACTATCTTCCTACTGAATCTCGATGTCGTCTCCGTCGCCTCCATCCAGGATGTCGGTGCCGGTGCCGCCGAACAACACATCGTCGCCGGCCCTGCCGAGCAACATGTCGGCCCCGTCGCCGCCGATCAGCGTGTCGTCGCCGGCCCCGCCGTCGGCCGTGAGCTGGATCGACCCGGCCGCCAGGCCGGACGCTTCCACCACGTCGTCGCCGGCCAGTGCGTAGACGGTCAGCCGGTCGTTGGCGGCCTCGCCGCCGGTGATGTTCACCCGGGCGGCCAGGCCGAGGACGCTGACCCCGCTCGCGTCGCCGACCGCCACGGCCACGTCATCGCCGTTGGTGCCGGTGACGATGACCGAGTCCGGCTGGCCGTCGCCAGCGTTGCCGGCCGCCAGGTTGAGGTCGATCTCGGTCACGTCCGTACCCGACAGGTCGTTGACGGTGATCTTGTCCGCCCCGCCGAGGGCGTTGAACGTGATCGCCTCGGTGTCGTTCAGGTCCATCGTGACGTTGCCGATGTTGCGGGCGAACCGCACCCGCCCGCCGTTGGCCGAGATGTCGATCTCTTCCGCGATGTTGGCGCCGTTGAAGAGCATCGTGTCGGTGCCGTCCTGGCCCTCGATCGTGTCATTATCATCCCCCGGGTTCCAGACGAACGTGTCGTCGCCGGCCCCCATGAAGGCGATGTCGTTCCCGTCCCCGCCGTTAATGAGGTCGTTGCCGCCGCCGCCGATCAGCGTGTCGTTGCCGAGACCGCCGTTCAGGATCAGCCCGATCGCGCCGGCGGACAGGTTCCCGGCGTCCACCCCGTCGTTACCGCCCAGGGCGTTAACCGTCAGCTTGTCGTTCGCCCCCTCCGCGCCGGTGATGTTTACGAACGGGAACACGCCACCGATGGCGATGAGAGCTCCGTTGTTAAAGGACGCGATCTGGAGGGCGTCGTCGCCGTTGGTGCCGGTGACGGCGACAGAGTCGGCCTTGCCGTCGCCGGTGCCGGCGGCGCTATTGAGGTTGAGGTTGAGCGCGGTCAGGTCGGTCGCGCTCAGGTCGTTGACGGTGATGCTGTCGGCGCCGTCGAGGGCGTTGAAGTCGATCTCCTCGACGCCGTTGAGGTCCATATCGACGGTGCCGACATCGCGAGTGAAGAGGACGCGGCTGCCGTTGGCGGAGACGTCGATGTTCTCGTCGATGTTGGCGCCGTTGAAGAGCATCGCGTCGCTGCCGTCCTGGCCCTCGACCCTGTCGCTGCCGTCGCCGGGGTTCCAGACGAACGTGTCGCGGCCGGCGCCCAGTTCGGCCACGTCATCGCCGCGGCCACCGATGATCAGGTCGTCCCCGTCGTTGCCCTTCAGGAGGTCTACCCCGGCGGTCCCGGTGATGGTGTCGTTCCCGGCCCCGCCATCGGCGCCGAAAAGGACCACCCCGGCCGCGACGGCGTGGGCGTCGATCGTGTCGTCCCCGTCGAGGCCCTGGATAACAAGTTGGTCGGTCGGCTCGACGCCGAGGGCCGTGACGACCGCCGGCAGCCCGGTCACCGCGAAGCTCCCGGCCGCGCCGGTCACCTGTACGGTGTCGTTGCCGTTGGTGCCGTTCACGATCACCTGATCGGCCAGGCCATCGCCGGTGCCACTGCCCGGGGGCGACGCCAGGTCGAGGCCGACCCGGGTCAGGTCGGTGCCGGTCAGGTCGCCGACGGTGACTTTGTCCGCCCCGCCCAGGGCGTTGAGGTCGATGGCTTCCACGTCGTCGAGGTCCATCACGACGTTGCCGATGTTGCGGGTGAACCGCACGCGCCCGCCGTTGGCCGTGGCCTCGAACTTCTCGTCGATGTTCGCACCGTTGAACAGCATCGTGTCGATGCCGTCCTGGCCCTCGACCACGTCGCTGCCGTCGCCCGGGTCCCACTGGAACACGTCGTTGCCGGCGCCCAGCACAGCGGTGTCGTTGCCCTGCTGTCCGTCGATGAAGTCGTCGCCGTCGCCGCCGATCAGCCGGTCGGCGCCGTTGCCACCCAGGATGGTGTCGTTCCCCGCGCCGCCATCGATCGCCATCTGGATCAGGGCGGCCAGGTTGCCGGTGGCCGAGAAGGAGTCGTTGCCCCCGTTGGCGTTGAGGACCAGGTTCTCGGACGTGCCGATGTCGATCGAGAACGGGGCGGGGTTGACACGGTCGAACCGGACCCGGGTGCCGTTGGCGGTGGCGGTGAACTGCTCGGCGCCGTTGCCGCCGTTGACCTCGACGGTGTCGGCGCCGGCGCCGCCCTCGTTGAGGTCGGTGCCGTCGCCGGGGTTCCAGACCATCCGGTCGTCGCCGGACTCGCCGAACGCCTGGTCGTCGCCGGCGCCGCCGGTCAGTACGTCGTTGCCGGCCCCGCCGAACAGCAGGTCGGTGCCGCCCTTGCCCAGCAGCGTATCGTTCCCCGACTGGCCGAAGAGCAGGTCGCCGCCCGAGCCGCCGGTGAGCACGTCGTTGCCGGTGCCGCCGAACAGGTTGACCCGCGGCAGCGCCCCGTTCGCCTCGTCCAGGGTGATGGTGTCGTTGCCGCCGAGGCCGAAGACCTGGACCTGAGCGGTATTGGCGACTGCCGGGCTGTCGCCGAGGACCCGGACGGCCCCGCCGTTGACCAGGACGTTCCCGGCCGCGTCGCGGGAGATCGCAATGCTATTGTCAAGGTTGTCGCCGAAGACGCTCAGCGTCCCGACCCCGGGCGTGAAGAATGCGACGACCGCCGGCACCTCGCGGGCCTCCAGCGACAGGACCGCGGGGGTGAACCGGTTGGCTGACGGATTCGACCGGCGGGCGCCCCGGAGCAGGGCGTCGAACATGGCGCGCAACATGAGTAGTTCCCTTGTCAGGATGGGGTGAGTCGGGCGAACAACCCTGGTAGTCGCGGCCGGGGCCGTCGTGACACGATTCGCGGTTTTTTTTCGGTCCCCGAGGCGGAGGTTCGGCGGCCGGGGAGTTCGGGATGGGCTGCCCGCGGAAAACCGGGCGACAAGTGCTAGTGTCGGGCCGCAGAGAATCTTGTAGATGGGGATGAGAGCCTGTCGTCGGGGTAGAACGGAGGTTGTAACGACATCCTTTCCCCCCCGGAGCGACAGGCCATGACTACCGGACCGGTTTTCGTCGGACTCGACTACCACAGCAACGCCATCCAGGTGTGCGTCCTCAGTGCCACCGGTCAGGTCCTCGGCAACAAGCCGCTGCCCAACACCGCCGCCGCGGTGGACGCCTTCGTGCGTCGATTCGGCCCCCG
>DASSAT010000743.1:0-2504 GCA_035699305.1 Fimbriiglobus sp.
GTCTAAGGCGGTGGCAGTCCGTTCTCCGGCGGCCCCCTCGTTGCCGAGATTCAGTACGACCCGGTTCGGTTGCACCGTCTGGTAGTTGAGCCGCAACTCGACGAACCGGCGGTCGGCGGACACCTTCGGGGTGGCGCGGATCGTCATCCCGACGTCGGTGAACACCCCCGGCCCGTTCTCGACCTGCACCGCCTGGCCGACGTGGCAGAAGCCCTCCTGCGTGTCGGGCAACATCATCTGCGGGCGCGTCAGGACCTCCGCCCGGCAGTCCTTCAACAGGCACTTCACCTGGTCATCGGACAGCGCGACCGTCGGCGGCTTCGGACTGCCGGCGGTGCGCTCCGCCCGCCGCGCCCACGCGGCCCAGTTCGGGGGCGAACACTCGCCCGGCACCGCCCGCCCGCTCACGGGCCGGACTGCTCCATCGTCTTCCGGCCCAACCGTCTCGGACAATGTCTCTGGCACCTCGACCACCGCGAGATCGAGCAGCACCATCGGCACCGACGCGGTCTGAATCTGCCGCATCGCCGTGAGCAGGCCGGCGATATGGGCGTGAACGTCGGCCGTCTGGGTGATGACCAGCGAGCAGGTCTTCGGATCGAACGTGATGCTGCCGTTGCCGCCCATCCCGGTCCAGGAGTACGGCTTCACCACGTTGACCAGCATCCGGGCCAGCGCCTCGACATCGCGCCGGCCTTCCGGCAGAACTTGCCGCACTGGCGGCGGGGTCGGCACGGGGGCGGCGAATTGTGCCGCCTGCTCCGGGGTCACGGTCGGCATGACCGGGACCGGCGGGACCGGGGCCGGCGGGGTGGGGGTGGGCCGGGCGGGGGCGGTGAACTCACCGACCATGTACGACCGCTTGACCAGTTTGGCGTCGTCTGCCGTCACCGGGCACGCCTTGCAGTCGGCCGCCGGGCACGCCGCCGGGCAGCCCGACGCCGCGCAGCAGTCGCCCGGCGGCGACACCACCTTGGCCGTCACCAGCAGCAGGTGGCGGCACGTCTGCTGGGAGACGCCCCGGTTCACGCGCACGATGAGCCGGTCCATGTTCGGGACGCTGGTCAGCAGCGGCTGGCCGAACTCCTGCTCCCGCGTCGTGACCGGGCCGGCCAGCAGCAGCGTCTTGCCGGAAGGGACCATCACCGCCGCTCTGACCTCCTGCGTGTTGATGGCGGGGGCGCCCAGCACTTCGGCGGCCCCCTCGTCGCTGACCTTCACCGCGAGGGCCGATGCGACCACGCTCGGCTGCGCCGTCTGGTAGTCGAGGTGCAACAGAACGGACCGGCGGTCGGCGGACACCTTCGGGGTGACGGCGATCGTCGTCCCGAGCTGGATCGTCTTGTACTGCGGCTTGCGCTCGACGCCGTTCGGCCCGGCGGTCAGCTCCAGCTTGGTCAGGTAGCGGGCCGTCCCGCCGACCCGGAAGTACCCGGCCCGCCCGTCGGCCGTCATTACCTTCGGCTCGCTCACGAACTTCGCCTTGCCGTTCTCGCGGGCGCTCTTCAAGCGTTCCCGCAGGCCGGCGGCTTGCGCGTCGGACAGCAGCGCGACCGGCGTCTTGCCCCCGACGGCGGAGCGGACGACCTTCATCGCCCGGCCCGGCTCGCGTTCGGGTTTGGCCGTCCGCACGGTCAGGTCCAGGTTGGCCCCGAGTTGCTCGAAGACCGGCTCCGCCACCTCGACCAACGTGAGATCGAGCATCACCTGCGGCATCGACGCGGCGTGGACCCGCCGCATCGCCGCGAGCAGGTCGGCGACGTGGGCATGGACGTCGGCCGACTGGGTCACGACCAGCGAGTTAGTCGTCGGGTCGAACGTGATCCGGCCGTCGCCGCCCACCCCGGCCCAGGAGTACGGCTTGACCGTGCCCTGCACCAGCCGGATCAGCGCCTCGGCGTTGCCCCGGGCCTCCGGCGGCAGTTGTTGTGGCGGGGCCGGCACGGGAGCGGCGAGTTGGGGCGCGGGGCACGGGGCCACGACCGGAACCGGCGCCGTCGGAACGGGGGCGGGCCGAATGCTGGAGTAAACGAAGTCGCCGACCGGGTACAACCGCTGGACCAGTTTGGCGTCGTCCGCCGTCGCCGTGCCTCCGACCGTGGCGGCGACGAGGGCGAGGGCCGTCCGCAAAAATCCCTTCGGCATCGGGGGAACCCTTCCTCGACGGGGTGGGAGGACCGGCCCGTCCGCGGGCCGGCGGTAAGCCGCGGGAGGATAGCAACACCGGCCGACATGGCAAGCCGAACCTCTGCCTCGCTCTCCCTCGTTCCCAAGCTCCGCTTGGGAACGCAGTTCGCCAAGCTCTGCTTGGCGAACTGACGCGGGGGGCGATCGAAGACGCGCGGGGGCTTTCGCCCGGCAGAACACGCGAAGCGGAGCTTCGCGAACCGCGTTCCCAAGCGGAGCTTGGGAACGAGAGGTCCGAGAACCCCTTGCTCTGTTGAAATGCTTGGTCGTGTAGGGTGGGCCGAGTCTTCGAGGCCCACCGTTCGGGAAGATGGTGG
>DASSAT010000744.1:0-7214 GCA_035699305.1 Fimbriiglobus sp.
GGACCGCGGCCGTCCCGGCCGCTCTTGCTCCACCAGTCGGGGCGCTTCGATGTCGCCACAGGTCCCCGACTCGTGGAGCAAGAGCGGCCGGGACGGCCGCGGTCCCAGGGGTTTACCCCTCGTCAATCCCCGGCGGCGGGAACGGCATCGGAGCCAGGGCCAGCGGCGGCTTCTGCTCGGCCGGGCCACGGAGCAGGTGCTCCAATCGGCCCGGCGGGGTGCGGAACGTCTCCAGCACGACGCCATCCGCCAGCACCACCGCCAGCGCCCGGCCCAGCATCTCCTGCGTCGCCGCCGCCAGCCGCAGTCGTCTGCCGGTGACTTCCAGTTCGACGCCGGCGCCGACCCGCTGTCCGAGACCCTTGACGAAGGACCGCGGCAGGCGCTCGCGCAGGTGGCCGTACAGCACCGCTCGTCCCGCCGGCGTCGCCCGCAGCAACTCGGTCGGCCGTCCGCAGGCGACGACCCGGCCCCGGTCCAGCACCGCGATCCGGTCGCAGCTGTGCTCCGCCTCGTCGAGGTGGTGCGTCGTCAGCAGGACCGCGTGGCCGGCGTCGCGCAGCTCGTGCAGGGTGGCGAACAGGCCGTCCCGACTCGCCGGGTCCAACGCCGCGGTCGGCTCGTCCAGTAGCAGCACCGCCGGGGCGTGCAGGAGCGCGCAGGCGAGGTTGAGCCGCTGCCGCATCCCGCCGGAGAAGGTGCTCACCCGGTCGCGGCGGCGGTCGGTCAGCTTCGCGCGGGTGAGTGCCGCATCGACCCGCACCCGCCGGTCGTGCTTGTTCAGTCCGTAGAGCTTGCCGAAGAAGTTGAGGTTGGCTTCCGCGGAGAGGTCGTCGTACAGGGCCGGCTCCTGCGGCACCAGCCCGACGCGGCTCGCGTACCCGGTCGGGTCGGCGTCTCGATGAATACCTTCGACGGCGACGGTCCCCTCGAACGGGTCGAGCACGCCGGCCGCGGCGGCGAGGGTGGTGCTCTTGCCGGACCCGTTCGGCCCGAGCAGCCCGACCACCTCGCCGTGGCGGACGTGCAGGCTGACGCCGTCCACCGCCACGGTCGGCCCGTACCGGACGCGGACGCCATCGAGAGCCAGGGCCACCGGACCGGTCATGTCGGACCCGCCGCACAGCTTTGAACGACGCGGCGGTATAGCCCGACCCGGGCGGCGGAGTCAATCCGGGTTAGCCGCGAGGCGCAGCCGAGCGCGGAAGCCCCCGCGCTCGGCTGCGCCTCGCGGCTAACCGGGCCGCATACAATGACCGCCCATGACCCCCGCCCCCCAACGCCAGCCGGACCACACCCACCGGGCCGCGGACCATCTGCTGCCGCCGCTGATGGCGGTCTGGGGCGTTGCGCTCGGCCTGGTCTGGGTGTCGATCTGGAACCCGATCCCGGTGCTGGTTTTCATCGGCGGAGAGCTGGTCGGCGTATTCCTGACCTGGCTGTACTGGAACCGCTACCGGGTGCTCGGCTTCGCCCCGTATGCTCTCACTGGCGTGGCCGCCGTCGCGCTGGTCGGTGGCGACCCGGGCGGCTGGCCGCTGTGGCTGGTCGCAGCGTTCCCGCTGCTTCTGGGTGTTGCCAGGGGAGCGATCGCGCGGCACCGCGCCTGGTTCAACGACGAACCCCGACGCCACTCGCTCGTCTCCGGCGCCGCCACGTTGATCGGCTGGGGGATCGTCGTCGGGTTCTTGGTCGCGGGGCCGACCGACCCGGGCGTCCGCGGCGTCTGCCGCTGGGTGCTCGTCGGGCTGGCCGTCTGGACCGCGGCGCAGGCGTGGCTGACGCTCTTGCGGCCGACGGTCGAACTCACGGCCGAGCCGCTGATATGGGTCATGTTCCGGCAGCGGGCGGTCGGACCGGGGCTGACGGAGTTCCCGCGGTCCGGGCCGGTGCTGGTGATCGCCAACCACGCCGCCTGGCTCGACCCGCTCTACCTGGCGAAGGTGATCCAGCGGCCGACCACGCCGATGATGACCGCCCGGTTCTTCAACCTGCCGGTGCTGCGGCCGATCCTACGGCACGTCATCCGGGTGATCGTCGTCCCCGAGGCGCCGGTCCGCCGGGAAGCGCCGGAAGTGAACGAGGCGATCGCCGCGCTGGACGCCGGGCGGGTAGTGGTGATCTTTCCCGAAGGCTACCTGCGGCGGAAGGAGGAGCAAGTCATCCGGCGGTTCGGCCAGGGCGTCTGGCAGATGTTGCACGCGCGGCCAAAGACGCCGGTGCTCGCCTGCTGGATCGAGGGAGGCTGGGGCAGCTACCTGTCGTACTTCAACGGCCCGCCGACGAAGAACAAGAGGTTCGACATCCGCCGGCCGATCGGGATCGGGCTGTCCGCCCCGGAGGTAGTGCCGGCCGACGTGCTGGCCGACCACCTGCCGGCGCGGGTGTACCTGATGAACCGGGTGCTGGAGGCGCGCAAGCACCTCGGCCTGCCGCCGGAGCCGCCGGTCGAACTGCCGGCGCGGGACGAGCCGGCCGAGGAGCCGGGGGCGTCTTCGTAGGTCGGGTCGAGTCTTCGAGACCCGACGCGGGGAATGTCGGGTCTCGAAGACTCGACCCGACCTACAAGAATCAGTCCGCCAGCCCGATCTTGGCTTCAACGACCGCGAACGGGAATCGCTCCGGGTCGTCCCGGTTCAGCCGCAGCGTGCCCGTCACCTTGACCGCCGCGCGGGTCAGCCCGGTGGTCTGGCCGTCCGCCAGTTCGACGGCGATCACCTGCGTCGGGCCGGGGGACTCGCAGAACCAGCAGCCGACCGCGTTCTCGGTCAGCAGGAAGCCGGTCAGCTCCGCCGTCGCGTTCCCGGCCGGCGTCATGTACCCGGTCAGCGTCACCCGCTTGCCGTCGAGTTGCCCGACGTACTTGAGGAAGTCCGGCTTGCCATACCGATTGAGTTCGGTGTCCGCGACCGCCGCCCACGGCAACGGGTTGACACTGTCCGGCTTGACCGCCGGCAGCCGCGACGGGTCCACGGTGCGGACCAGCGCCCGCGACGACTTGAACGCGATGCCGGCGTCGCGGCGGTGGCCCTTCGCCTCCAGCGCGTCGGCCGTGGCACGGTAACGCTGCCGGTGGGCACGCAGTTCGGCCGAGGCCATGCCGAACTCGGTGACGCAGCCGTCGAGGAGGTTGGCGGCGGTGCGGACGTCGCCGCGGGCGTTGGCCAGTTCACCGAGCAGCCACAACAGCCGGCCGTCGGCGGGCAGCCACAGCGCGAGCTGCTGGACGACGGCGACCGCGTTCGGCGGGAGTTTCTTCTCCGCGGCGCCGGGCTTGCCACCGAAGCGCACGCCGAACAGGTCGTCCGGCGCGGAGACGTCCGCCTTACCTTCCTTCAACCGCAGTCGGACTAGCTCCAGGTGATACTTCTCCGCTTCCTTCCACTTCTCCGGGGCGAGGCGGACCGCCTCCGCCAGCGCCGCGGCCGCCTGCCCCAGGTCGCCGGCCAGTTGCCACGCGGTCCCGAGGTGGGCAGCGATGCGGAAGTGGTCCGGGTGTTGCCGGGCCGCGGCGCGGAGGACGCCGAGCGCCTGCCGCGGCTTGCCGAGGCGGACGTAGAGCGCCCCGAGGTCGGCGGCCTCGTCGGCGGTCAGCGCCCGGGATCGGGCCGCGGCCTCCAGCTTCAGGGCGGCGTCGGCGTGCGCGTCGCGCAGGGGGCCGGCCCGCTGCGGCACCGCGACCGCCCGCAGTGCCCGGTGGTCCGGCAAGAACCCGCGCCAGTCGGCCGGCAGCTCGCGGAACGACTCGCCGGGGCAGTACAGGCCCGCTTGCGCGGACATGCCGAGCAGGCAGAGCAGGGGGAGGGTGAGCAGCTGTTTCATGAATGTAATAGTCCGCCAAGCCCACGGACTGCCGTCCGTGGGCTTTCAGCCCTGTTCCACTACCAGCATCGTTCCTTCGCTCTCCAAGTACCACTCCGCTTCTGTCGGCGCCCGCAGTCGGAGCTTGCCCTCCCCGCCCAGGTCGATGCCGTCGCCCGGCTCGAACCGCTCCCCGGATTGCCGCAGGTAGCCGAGCATCCCTGCGAACACCCGGAACGCCCGGCTCGTCTCCTGATGGCCGCCCAGGTGCAGCGCCAGGTCCGGCAGACCGAGCCGGTGGGCCGCGAACGTCCGCACCCACGGCCGGTCCGCGTCGCCCACGTCCAGCTTGACGAACCCCGCGTACAGGTACGGCAGCGGCAAGCCGCGCAGCGTCCGCAGCAGGTCCTCGCCCTCGTCGGGAATCAGATCGAGCGCCTGAACGGCGGTCCGCGCCTCTTCGTTCAGCACCACGATCGCGTCGAGCCGTGCCAGCGCCGACGCGACCGCCCCGAGCGCCACGTAGCGCTCCAGCGGGTCCTGGTGCGTGCCGGTGTAGTACAGCAGCGCGTGCGACTCGTGCAATTTGGCGTCCTGCTTGACCGGCGGGGCGACCAGCGCCGGGCCGACGCACGCCTCCACCGGGCCGTAGGGCATCGGCGCGTCGAACCCGGCCAGCCTCACCCGGTGTTCGCCCCACTCGACCAGCCCCAGCACCGCCGCCGGCGGGCCGTCCGCCGAGACGAGATTCGCCGCCGCGGGCACGTCGGCCACCCGCACCAACTCGACCCGGACCGCCGCCAGCTCCGGGTGCGACCGCAGGCAGGTGGTCAGGGCGTCGGCGTCGAGGTCGAGCGGGTCGTGGAAGAGAATCTGCAACCCGATCGGCGGACCGGGACCGGGGTCGGCGGCGAAGCGTTCAAAGAAGTCCGGCGTCATCCCTTAGACTCCCGTCATCTTCTCGTTCCCAAGCTCTGCTTGGGAACGCCGTTCGCCAAGCTCCGCTTGGCGGGTCGGGCGGGGAGGGGAGTTACACCGACGCATCAGGCCCCCGGCGGGAGAGCGCCCGCGAAGCGGAGCTTCGCGAACGGCGTTCCCAAGCAGAGCTTGGGAACGAGAAAAGAAGTCCGGCGTCATCCCTTAGACTCCTGTCCGGCGCCGTGTTATCATACGCCCGCCGACCGACTTGCCCCACCTGACTCCTTCCCACCTCCGAGGGCCCTCCGATGTTCGAGCGCGGAAACCTCTCCCGCCGCGGGTTCATGCGGCGATCGCTGGCCGGGATGACCGCGGCCGGGCTGCCGCTGTGGTTCGCCGAGCGGCTCCACGCCGACGACGAGGACCGCAAGGCCGCCGCCGCCCGCCCGCCCGGGGCCAACGGCAAGCTGCAGGTCGGGGTGATCGGGGCCGGCCCCCGGCCTCGCCGGTCGAACGACCTGTACCACGCGGCCAAGGGGTTCAAGCAGGTGCAGTTCACAGCCGTCTGCAACGTGGACGCCAACCACCTGAAGTACGCCGAGGAACAGTACAAGAAGGACGGCTACGAGGTGAAGGGGTACGCCGACTTCCGCCGGCTGCTCGACTCGAACGTGGACGCGGTCATCATCGCCGTCCCCGACCACTGGCACGCGCTGATCGCCATCGAGGCGCTGCGGAAGGGGAAGGACGTCTACTGCGAGAAGCCGCTGACCCTGACCATCGAGGAGTCGCTGGCCCTGCAGAAGGTGGTCAAGGAGACCGGCAAGGTGCTCCAGACCGGCAGCCAGCAGCGGAGCGAAATGACGACCCGGTGGCACGGCCAGAACGTGCCGATGTTCCGGCTGGCGGCCGAGGTGGTGCGGGCCGGGCGGCTGGGCAAGGTCAAGACCATCGAGTGCCGGCTCAACGACAACCCGACAAGCGGCCCGATCCCCGAGACCCCGGCCCCCGAGGGGCTGGACTGGGACTTCTGGCTCGGCCCGACCGTGAAGGTGCCGTACCGGTTCAAGAACGGGAAGACCAACTGCCACTACGAGTTCCGCTGGTGGTACGAGCACAGCGGCGGCAAGATGACCGACTGGGGCGCCCACCACCTGGACATCGCCCAGTGGTGCCTGGGGATGGACGGCAGCGGCCCGACCCAGATCGAGGTGGTCGAGGCCGAGGAGCCGTACAAGGGCGGGGACGGGTACAACTGCCACCCGACGTTCAAGGTGAAGTACACCTACCCGACCGGCGCCGAGGTGTACGCGCTGGGCGGGAAGCCCGGCGGCAAGACCGGCCAGGGGACCGCGGTCAAGGACTTGGTCCGGGCCGACGGCAAGCCGCCGACCACCCGCAAGAGGAAGCAGGGGAAGGTCGAGGACGTGCCGATCGAGGGCGTCTCCGGGACCGAGAACGGGCTGATGATCTTCGGGGACAAGGGGACGATCTTCGTCAGCCGGGGGACCATCTTGGCCAGCGACGCCAAGATACTGTCCGAGCCGCTCTCGGACGGGCTTAAGCTCTACCCGTCGCTGCCGGCCAGCCACATGGGCAACTTCCTGGACTGCGTCAAGTCCCGGGAGGCGCCGATCGCCGACGTGACGGTCGGTGGCGGGTCGGTGATCGTCTGCCATCTCGGGGTGATCGCCCTGCGGACCGGCAAGACGTTCCACTGGGATCCGAAGTCGCACCGGTTCGCCGGGCCGACCGCCGACATCGGCAACAAGATGATCGGCCGGCCGTACCGCGACCCGTGGAAGCTGGACGTGTAGCAACAATGCGAGCGGGGGACGTAAGTCCCCCGAGTGCTTGCGGCCGAGTGTGGGCGTCCTCGCAAGGTGCGGGTCCTCGGGGGGCTTACGCCCCCCGCTCGCTTTGTTGGTGAACCGTCCATGTCCTGCCAGCCGCGATCGCCGCGTTCGACCTGGACGGACTTGACCGACGACCAACTCCTCGCCCAGTGCGAGGTGGACACCTATCGGGCCAGCGGCCCCGGCGGGCAGAAGCGCAACAAGACCAGCTCCGCGGTCCGGCTGCGGCACCCGCCCAGCGGGCTGATCGTCATCGCCGAGGAGAGCCGGTCGCAGCACGAGAACAAGGCGAAGGCGCTGACCCGACTGCGGCGGGCGATCCATCTCTACTTGCGCGACGACCCGGCGGGGGCGGTGGTGCCGCTGACCGGGGACGGTCGGCTACAGTTGCGGGCGAAGGACCCGCGGTTCTGGCCGGCCGCGGGGGTGGTGCTGGACGTGCTGCACGCGGCGGCGGGGCAGGTGAGCACCGCGGCCGAGCGGCTGGGCGTCTCGACGGCGAACCTGGTCGAGTTCTTGCAGACCGATCCGAAGCTCTGGCAAGAGGCGAACCGGCTGCGCGCGCAGTTCGGGCACAAGCCATTACAATCGAACTGATGTGGTGGGTCGCTCGAAGAGAAGGCGTTCACCACAAAGGCA
>DASSAT010000745.1:0-4570 GCA_035699305.1 Fimbriiglobus sp.
ACAACCAGCGGGCCGACTTCTTCGGGCCGCAAGGCGACACCCGCTGGAACCAGAAGCGGCTGGCCGAGACCCACCCGACGTTCACCCACGTCGAACTCGACATCCGCGACCGCGACGGCGTACTCCGGCTCCTCGCCGACGCTCGGCCGAGCCTGGTCGTCCACGCCGCCGCCCAGCCCAGCCACGACCTCGCCGCGTCCCGACCGTTCGACGACTTCGACGTCAACGCGGTCGGCACACTGAACCTGCTGGAGGCCGCCCGCCGGCACGCCGCCGACGCGGTGTTCGTCCACATGAGCACCAACAAGGTCTACGGCGACCGGCCGAACACTATCCGACTGAAGGAACTGCCGACCCGGTGGGACTACGACGACCCGGCCTACGCGAACGGGATCGCGGAGGACTTCCCGATCGACCAGAGCAAGCACAGCCTGTTCGGGGCGAGCAAGACTGCCGCCGACGTGATGGTCCAGGAGTACGGCCGATACTTCGGGATGAAGACCTGCTGCCTGCGCGGCGGCTGCCTGACTGGGCCGAACCACTCCGGCGTCGAGCTGCACGGGTTCCTCAGCTACCTGGTGCGGTGCAACCTCGAAGGGCGGACGTACAAGGTCTTCGGCTACCAGGGCAAGCAGGTGCGGGACAACATCCACGCGCACGACGTGGCCCGGTTCATCGAGGCGTTCTGGCGAAGCCCACGGTGCGGCGAGGTGTACAACATCGGCGGCGGCCGGGCGAACTCGTGCAGCATCCTGGAGGCGTTCGACCGGATCGCCGCCCTCTCGGGCAAGCCGATGCGGTCCGAGTACGTCGAGAAGAACCGGGAAGGGGACCACGTCTGCTACATCAGCGACCTGAGCAAGATGACGGCCCACTACCCCGGGTGGGGCATCACCAAGCCGCTTGACGCCATCTTCGCGGAAATCCACGCGAGCTGGGCCGGGCGGGCGGGGGCCAGGGCGTGACCGGGCCGGACGACGGGCGGCCGCTGCGGGTCCACTTCTACGCCAGCCTCGCCCACCCGCAGGGGACGTACTTCCGGTTCCACAACCTGGCGGTCGGGCTGACCCGGCTCGGGCACCGGGTGACGGTGTACGCGGCGGACCACAACTTCCGGTCCCACAGCCGGTGGGAGACCCGGGACGGGGTCCGGTATCACGTCCTGGCGGAGAGCCAGTTCGTCCGGCTGTTCGGGCACAACTGCGACCTGCTGACGGTCCTCCGCCGGGCGGCCAGGCAGTCCCCCGCCTGCGACGTGGCCCACCTGTTCCAGCCGTTCCCCAGCGCGGCCGCGGCGTGGCTCCGGGCGGACGCCCGGGTCCGGTTCTACGACTGGGACGACCTGTGGACCGGCGGCCTCATGCGCGGCCCGGTCCACCGGTGGCGGGACCTCTGGCCGCGGTGGTGCGTCCGGTATCTCGAGCCGCGCCTCCCCCGGTGGGCGGACCGGGTGACTGTGGTGGGCGGCTTCCTCGCCGACCGCGCCCGGCAGGCGGGCGCCCGGGATGTGTCGGTCATTTACAACGGGGTCTGGCCGGTCGCGTACCTGGACCGGGTGGAGGCCCGGCGGCAGCTCGGACTCCAGTCCGGCGCTCTGTATGCCGGGTTCATGGGGCGGACGGCCGACGAGTTGCCGTGGTGCTTCGACGCCCTGGCGGAGAACCGGGATCGGCACCCGGCGCTGCGGCTGGCAGTGTGCGGGGCACCGGAGCAGCTCCTGCAGGATCTCCCACCGGCGGTCCGGGAGCGGGTGGATTACCTCGGCCAACTCACTCCCGAACAAACCCGAGCGTTCGCGGCCGCCCTCGACCTCGGCCTGCTCCCTCTGGCCGATAACCCGTTCAACCTGAGTCGGTTCCCGATCAAATTCAGCGAGCACCTGGCCACGGGCGTTCCGCTGTTGTGCTCGACCGTCGGCGAGACCGGCCGGCTGGCCCCGCTCTTCCCGTGGGCCATCCCGGCCGGGACCACGCGCGCCGAGTGGGTCCGGGCGTTCGGCGAGGCAGTCGAACGCGTCGCCCGGGGCGACGCCCCCCGCGCGGACACCCGGCTGTTCGGCGAACACCTGTCCTGGGACGGCCTGAGCCGACGGCTGGCCGACTCGTACCGCTCGGCCCTGGCCGCGACCCATGATTAGTGTCGTCGTCCCGACTTGTCGCCGGCCGGACCTGCTCGCCCGGTGCCTGGATCGCCTCGCGCCCGGCGCGCAGACCTTGCCGACCGACCGGTACGAGGTGCTAGTCACCGACGACGGGGTGCCGACTGCCGAGTCGCTACTGGCCGAGAAGTACCCGTGGGCGTCCTGGGGGCCGGGGCCGCGGCGGGGGCCGGCCGCCAACCGCAACGCCGGCGCCCGCCGCGCCCGCGGCGAGTGGCTGGCGTTCACCGACGACGATTGCATCCCGGACCCGGGGTGGCTGGCTGGGTTCGTCGCCGCCGCCCACGACGGGTGCCGGGTGTACGAGGGCCGGACCACCTGCGCGGCCGGGTGCCGGTCGCCGCTGGAGCACGCCCCGGCGAACCCGACCGGCGGCTACCTGTGGTCGTGTAACCTCTTCCTCCGCAAGACCACGTTCGCGGAGGTCGGCGGGTTCGACGAGGCGTTCCCGCACCCGCACCTGGAGGACGTGGACTTCCGGGAGCGGCTGATCCGGGCCGGGCACCCGTTCGAGTTCGTCCCGGCGGCGGTGGTCGATCACCCGCCGCGGCGGCTGCCGTCCGGGTGGCGGCTGGCCCGGACCCACGAGTCCTGGCTTTACCACTGGTACAAGAGCGAGCGGCGGGGGCTGGCGTCCCCCCGACTGGTGCGCGACGTGGCCTGGGCGCGGGCGGCCGCCATCCTCCGACACCCGCTGGGCGCGGACACGGTCCGGGCGGTCGGGTCGCTGACGACCGAACTGGCCGGGCTTCTGGTCCGGCTGCCTTTCTGGGAGTGGAAGTACCGCCGCCGGTTTCCCGCCCGACTGACGACGCCCGAGGCGCGAGCATGACTGCCCCCACCGAACCGGCCGCCCGCGACCTGTACGACCGATGGCACTCCGCCCTCGGACCGGGCGACGAGGCCGGCAGTCCGTGGCACCAGCTCGTCTGGCGACACCTGGACCGCGAGCGCGATCTGAGGGTGGCGCGGGCGCTGGAGATCGGCTGCGGCCGGGGAGGGTTCACCTACTGGCTGGCGGCCCAAAGCCCGCGGCCGACGGAGATCGTCGCCGCCGACTTCTCCCCGGCCGCCGTCGAGTTGGCCGAGCGGGAAAGCTCCGCCCGGGGGGTCGTCGGGGTGCGGTGGGTCCAGGCCGATATCCAGGCCATCCCCTTCGACGACAGCTCGTTCGACACCGTGTTCTCGTTCGAGACGATCGAGCACGTGCCCGACCCGCCCCGGGCGGTGCGCGAGTTGGCCCGGGTGCTCCGGCCCGGCGGGCGGCTGTTCCTGACCACCCCCAACTACCTCGGGATGATGGGTCTGTACCGGGGGTATCTGCGGGTCCGCGGCCGGCGGTTCACGGAGGTCGGCCAGCCGATCAACCAGTTCACCACGCTCCTCCGGACGATCGGCTGGGTCCGCCGGGCCGGGCTGCGTGTCGCGGCCACGTCGGCGTCCGGGCACTACCTGCCGGTGCCCGGTCGGCCGCCGATCCGGTTCCGCTGGCTCGACGCCCCCCAGCCGCTCACGAAGTGGTTCGGCCTTCATTCGTGCGTGGTGGCGGCGAAGCCATGAGAGTCCTGACGCACTACCTGCTGTGGTCGGCCGGCCTGGCCCGGGCGACGACCCAGACCACCGACGCTGAGCGCGCCTGCCTGGGCCGGCACGCGGCCGGCCGCCACCGGCTCGCCGAGGTCGGGGTCTGGCACGGGGTGACGACCCAGGTCCTGCGGCGGGCGATGGCCCCGGACGCGATCCTCTTCGCCGTCGATCCGTACCCCGTCGGCCGGCTCTGGGTCAGCTTTCAGCAGTGGATCGCGCGGCGGGAGGTGGCCCGGGTCCCGCGCGGGCGGGTCGAGTGGCTGCGGATGACCGGCGCGGAGGCGGCGCGACACCTCGCGGGCAACGGTCTCGGCCCGGTCGATTTCGCCTTCATCGACGGCGATCACTCCTACGAGGGGCTGCGGACCGACTGGGAGGGGTGGTCTCCGCTGGTCGCCCTCGGGGGGGTGGTCGCGTTACACGACAGTCGGTCGTCCGCCGAGCGGCAGATCGACGACGCGGGCAGCGCCCGGTTCACCCGGGAGGTCATCCGCCACGACCCGCGGTTCGAGGTCGTCGAGGAGGTGGACACCCTGACCGTGCTCCGGCGGACGGACCGACCGTGAGGGTCCTTCGGGTCGCCGATGTCCCGGACAACCGGACCGGCGGCATGTCCCGGGCCATGTACCTGGCGGGCGACGCCCTGGCCCGGCTCGGGCACACCGTCGAGTACGCATTCGCCGACCACCTCGGGCCGGCGCCCGCCAAGGTCCGGCGGTTCGTCATCCCGTGGCGGGTGCCGGCGCTGGTCCGGCGGTGGTCCCGGCTCCGCGGGCGGTACGACGTGGTCGAGGTCCACGAGCCGCTCAGCGCCGGCTACTGCCT
>DASSAT010000746.1:0-4044 GCA_035699305.1 Fimbriiglobus sp.
AAGATGACCGCCGGCCCCGACCCGGCCGGCTCCAACCGCGGCAGCGGCGCCACCGTCCGCACCTACGTCGGGCACGCCGGCAAGCTCAACGCCCTCGGCGTCACCCCCGACGGCAAGCTGCTCGTCACCGGCAGCGACGACAAGACCGTCCGCGTCTGGGATGTGGCCGGCGGCAAACAACTCTTCACCTTCCAGGGCCACACCGACGCGGTGACGGCGATCGCCATTCGGCCCGATGGTAAGCAGGCCGCCTCCGGCTCCGAGGACGGCTCCATCCGCCTGTGGCCGCTCTCCGCAACGGACGAACACCGGGCCTTCACCGAGGCGACCGACTTCGTGTGGTCCGTCGCCGTCAGCCCGGACGGCAAGCAGTTCGCCGCCGCCGGGGCCGACCGCACGGTCCGCGTCTACGACACCCTCTCCGGCAAGCTGGTGAAAACCCTGACCGGCCACAAGGGGGCGATCCCGGCGGTGACGTTCGTCGGCAATGGTTCAGTCGCGTCGGCGTCCGGCGACAAGCTGGTGAAGGTGTGGGACATTGCCACCGGCACCGCGACCGACCTATCAGGGCACGGCTCGGCGGTGCTGGCGGTCGCGGCCGACGACGCGGGCAAGCTGCTCGTCTCCGGGTCGGTGGACAAGTCCGTCAATGGCTGGGACCCGGCGTCCGGCAAGGAGCTGTGGACGTGGACGGGCAAGTCGGCGGCTTGTGCCGTGGCAGTGCGCAAGGACGGCAAACGGGTCGCGGTGGGCACGGCCGACGGATGGCTGACGATCCTCGCGCCGGCCGGGTCGGGCGAGCCGAAGGTGGTCGGGGCGGTGTCGGCCCACGGGGCGGGGGTGGCCGGGGTCGCGTTCAGCCCGGACGGGGCGCGGGCCGCCACCTGCGGCGGGGACGGACTGGTCCGCATCTGGGACCTGTCAGGAGATGGCTCGCCGACCGCGGTCGGGAAGTTCGAGCCGCCGGCCCGCAGCGGGTCGGCCGCCACGCCGATCACCGCCGTGGCGTGGTCCGCCGACGGCCGGCTGGTCGCGTTCGCCGGGGCCGACAGCGTCACCCGGGTCTGGGACGTGCAGTCGGGGAACGAGGTCCGCGGGTTCCGCGGCCACACCGAGTGGGTCACGGCGGTCGCCTTCCTGCCGGACGGCAAGGGGGTCATCTCGGCCGGGGTGGACAAGGCGGTGCGGCTCTTCGAGTTGGCCAGCCGGGAGGCGTCCGCGCCGCCGGGGCACACCCAGCCGGTTCGCGGCGTCGCGGTCAGCCGGGACGGCAAGTTCGCCGCCACCGGGTCGCTGGACAAGACGGTCCGGGTCTGGGATCTGAGCACGGGCAATGAGGTCGCGGTCCTGACCGGGTCGGCCGACGCGGTGAACACGGTCGGGTTCGCCGGGCCGAACACGGTCGTCGCCGCCGGGTCCGACCAGAAGCTGCGCTGGTGGACGATCGACCCGCCGAAGGAGACGCGCACCGTCTCGACCGGGTCGGCGTTCTTCATGGCGGTCGCGCCGGACGGGTCGCGGGTGGCGGTGGTGTCCGCCCGTGAGGGGGACAAGCAGGCGGTCTTCGACGTGTTCGCCGGCAAGGCGGACCCGACCCAGCTGACCGACAAGGGGCGGGTGGTCTCGTCCGCGACGATCTCGGCCGACGGTACCATCGGCGCGACCGGCGGTCAGGACGGGGTGGTGCGGCTCTGGGACCTGGACAAGAAGGACCGCCTCGGCGGCGACTGGCCGCTGTTCCAGGACGCGGTCGGCGACTTGGCCCTGACGCCGGACAAGAAGACGCTGATCGCCATCGACGCGAACGGCACGGTCAAGGTGGCGGACGTGGCGAAGCGCGAGGTGAGCAAGACCTTCCCGGCGGTGGAGGGAACGGTGGCCGGGCTGGTGATGTCGCCGACCGGGGACCGGTTCGCCACGCTCTCGGCGGAAGGGGTGGTGAAGACGTGGAATCTGGACGGCAAGCAACTGCGGTCGTGGAAGCTGCCGACGCCGCCGGGCGCCGCCGCGTTCACCCCGGACGGCAAGAAACTCGTCACCGGCAACGCCAACGGCACGGCGTATGTGCTGGAGCTTCCGTAGGTCTTTCTCCCCTCTCCCCGCTGGGGAGAGGGGAACCAGAGTCGGGAACCCTCTTCCACCGCCCTCCCGTCCAACCCGTGCCCCGCCCTCGGAGTTCACCCTCATGCCCCGCCTGCCCGCTGCTGTCGTTCTTGCCGCCGGCCTGCTCCTCACCGCGTCCGCAGCCGACGAGAAAGACGCCGCCAGGAACGCCCTCAAGCAGGTCGGCGACTACGTCGGCGAGTGGAAGGGCAACGGCGAGGCCAGGGCCGGCGGTCGGAACGCCCTCTGGAAGGAGACGCTCAGCTGGAGCTGGAAGTTCAAGGGCCGGGACGCCTGGATCGCGCTGAGCGTGAAGGACGGTAAGTACGTCACGGCCGGCGAACTGCGGTACGACCCGCGGGCGAAGCTCTACCGGCTGACCCTGACCGACGCGGACAAGAAGCGGCGGACCTTCGAGGGGACGCTCGCTCGGGACCGGCTGGTCCTCCGCCACAAGGACGCGGCCACCGGCGACGTGTCCCGCGTGACTCTCTACACCCTGGCGGACGGGGCGCGGATGATCGTCCGCTCGGAAGTCCAGGCGAAGGGCCGGGGGCCGTACACGGACGTGTTCCGGGTGGCGGCGACCCGGGCGGGCGAGTCGTTCGCCGGCGGTGGCAAGAAGCCCGTCTGCGTCGTGACCGGCGGCCTCGGGACGATCCCGGTCAGCTACGGGGGCAAGACGTACCACGTCTGCTGCACCGGCTGCCGAGACGAGTTCAACGCCGACCCGAAGAAGTACGTGGACGAGTTCGAGAAGAACAAGAAATAGAGCGGCCCTCGGGGCGGGAGGGGTGTAGATTGTTCCCACCGGCCCGCCCCGCGGCCGGCCGAACCCCACCCACACCCGCGGAAGGACCACCCGATGGCCGACGAACCGACCCCGACCGGGGCCGCCCCGACCCCGCCCGGCACGGCCCCGACCACGGCCGGCCAGCCGATGTCCGTCCAGGTCCAGGTGGACGTGTCGAAGATGCAGACGGTGTACTGCAACTTCGTCCGGCTGAGCCTGTCGAGTTCCACCGAGGAGGTGGTGATGGACGCCGGCATGCACACCGGCATCCTGACCCCCGGCGGGATGGAGCCGATCCACCTGACCCACCGGCTGGTGATGAACCCGTTCGTGGCCAAGCGACTGCTGGAGTCGCTGCGGCAGATCGTCGCCCGGCACGAGCAGGCGTTCGGCGCCCTGGAGATGGACCCGCAGAAGCGGCTGCGCAACCGCTAAGCCAGGGGTTCTGGCGAACCCCGAGCGGTAGCGAGGGGTGGGGTGAAGACAACCCCCCTCGCTGCCCAGCTTATTGCGTGTCGCGGAATAACTACTGGCGCGAAAGGGAGTTGGTGCCCACGATAGTCCCTGAAGTACCACCCTCAGGAGGCTCGCCGTGGAACACCAACTCTGGACTGGACGGCGATTGTCGCACGCACCACCGCCCTCGACAAGACGCCCCGCCCCACCCGCAAGGACTTCTCCGACACGGCCATCGTCCAGACCTACTACTGGGCCGTGATCCACGACCGCCCCACGGCCTGGACCTGCGACCGCCGCAAAGCGACGCTGAGCGGGTATCTGGTCGCCGATGCCAATTCCGACGCGAACACCTTGCACGCCCTCTGCGCGGCGTGGCCGGCGGTCCGGTTTATCCCCCGTCGCCGGGGTCGAGCGGACGCCGCCCTGGGCCACCGCCGGCACCAGCCGGGCCGGGTGGCAGCGATCGAGCGGATCAACCACCCGTTCCCGGCGTTCGTCGAGCAACTGTTCCGGGACCGGGTGGCCATCGAGCGGGGATTCGGCAACCTGGTCAACTGGGGTGGGGGGCTGGCGGGCCTGCCGGCCTGGGTCCGCACCTACCCCCGGGTCCATCGCTGGGTCCAAGCGAAACTGGTCCTCACCGCCTGCAAACGCAACCTCGCCGCAACGACTTGCGTCACGTGATGCAA
>DASSAT010000747.1:0-3128 GCA_035699305.1 Fimbriiglobus sp.
AAGGTCGGGGTGGCGCCTGGAGGCCATGGTGGCATGGGCCGGCACGGGCCGGCCATGGGGGTCCACCCTGAGCGGGGGCGGCCCGGATCGGGGACCGGCCCTCATCGCCTCGGACACGCTGAGCCGACCCCCACCCTAACCCTCCCCCCCAAGGGGGGAGGGAACCAAACCAAATCACCGGATCGTGATGAAGTCCGTGTGGTTGAACAGCGCTTGCACGAGGTCCTCCCGCGCCCGGGTCGCCGGGTCGGTCGAGGGGCCGTCGGGCACGGCTGATAACTTGCTCTTGGCGAACAGGTCCACCTGCCGCCCCAGGAAGCCGAGGCTCGCGGCCCGCTCGGCATCCCGCGGCGGTCGGCCGAGCACTTGCTCGAACGCCGCGCGGACGAACGCTTCTTCACTCCCGGTCGCGGCCCACAGCTTCCGAGCGAGCGCCCGGCCCTGCCGCTGAACGAGTTCGCTGTTGGTCAGTGCCAGCGCCTGCTGCGGCAGGACCGACGCGGTCCGGCGGTAAGCGTCGCACGGGTTGGCGGCGTCGAAGAGTTCCAGGAATCCCATGCGGGCTTCGCCGTGGTGGGCGAACCACAGACTGCGGCGATGGTTCGTCTCGCCCTGTTCCTGCGGCAACTCAGGGCCGAACGGCGTCGGGTCGAGTTCCCCCGCCGCGGCCAGCACCGCGTCGCGGACGACCTCCGCCTCCATCCGCTGCGTCGGGAAGTACGCGAGGTACACGTTGTCCGGGTCGGCGGCGCGGGCGTGCTCCGTGCCCTTCGAGGACATCCGGTAGGCTTGACTGGTCACGATCAGCCGGTGAAGGTGCTTCAGAGACCAGGGCGAAGTCCACGGATTGCCATCCGTGGGCTTGCTTGGCCCCACCAGTTCCGCTGCCAGCCAGTCGAGCAGTTCCGGGTTCGTCGGCGGCTTACCGCTGCGGCCGAAGTTGCTCGTCGTCTCGACCAGCGGCCGGCCGAAGTGCCAGCCCCAGAGGTAATTCGCCGCCACCCGCGCCGTCAGCGGGTTGTCGGGCGAGGTGATCCACTTCGCCAAGGCCGAGCGGCGGCCGCTGCTGACCTTCGTGTATTTCGGCGATAGCGGAGTATAGTCGAGCGACGGCGTTCGGGTCGCCTTGCGGGCGGTCTCCACCGCGGCCGTCGCCTGATTGAGCTGGGTTTCGAGCTTCTTCACCTGGGCCGCCGCGCCCGACCGACGAGCCGCGGCTAGCGCGGCACGGGCCTGCGCCTCGGCGAGCCGGGCGGCATCGAGCTTGTACTGCCGCTCGGCCGCGCTCGCGGCCCTTGCCGACGCCTTCGCGTCCCCTTTCGCACCGAGGTAAGCGATATCGTCGGCTGCGATCCGGGCTTTCAGCGATACGAGGTCGGACCGCGCCGTGGCGAACCGGACTTCGGCCAGCG
Source organism: Fimbriiglobus sp. (assembly GCA_035699305.1). Taxonomy (GTDB): domain Bacteria; phylum Planctomycetota; class Planctomycetia; order Gemmatales; family Gemmataceae; genus DASSAT01. Next base: position 1,413 of record DASSAT010000747.1, read on the forward strand.
CCACCGCGTCCCGCGCCGCCGCGAGGTGATGCCGCCGCGCCGCCGGCGCCGCCGCGACCAGTCCCGGCAGCAACCCAGCCAACTCGTCCTCGCCAGCCAGCGGTATGACGGACTCCGCCTTCGCCACGATTGCCCGTGCGGACTTCAACGCGGTCTCGGCTGCTGTCGCCGCATCGATGCGCTTCTTCGTCTCCTCCTCGCGGACGAACGATTTCAGTCCCGGATACCACGCCTCCGGCGGCAGCGTCACCGGCTCGATGGTCAGCGACGCCCCGCCGAATGCCTTCGGAGCTCCTGGTGGGATCGGGCCACGCTTGGCGTCCGTGTTCCGCTCGTCGCCGCCGGTGTAAAGGAAAGTCTTGGCGTCCGGCTTCTCGTCGAAGACGCGGACCATGCCGCTGGTGATCGGCTTGTACGCGGCCCCGTACTTGTACTTCGGGTACGGCCCCGGGTCCGGCTCGCCGGGCCAGCGGTCGTGGCGAATCTCAAGCGGCTCGAAGAACGCCCGGAACTTGAAGTACTCTTCTTGCGTGATCGGGTCGTACTTGTGGTCGTGGCAGTGGCAGCAGTTGAACGTCAGCCCGAGGAACGCCTTGGCCGTGTGCTCGACATCGTCGCGCATCCAGTTGTTGTAATTCCAGCGGTAGAAGTTCCGCACCAGGAACCCGGTGGCGACCAGGTTCGCGTCGTCGGTCGGGGCCAGCTCGTCGGCGGCGAGCATCATCCGCACCATCCAGTCATACGGCTTGTCGGCGTTGAGCGACCGGACGATCCAGTCGCGCCACCGCCACACCTGGCCGTAGCTGTTGAGCACGTCCGGCACCGATCGTCGGCCGTACCAGTCGGAGTACCGCCACACGTCCATCCAGTGCCGCGCCCAGCGCTCGCCGTACCGCGGGCTGGCGAGCAAGCGGTCCACCACCTTCTCGTAGGCGCCCGGCGAGTCGTCCGCGAGGAACGCCTCCAGGTCTTCCCGCGTCGGCGGCAGGCCGGTCAGGTCGAGGTACACGCGGCGCAGCAACGTCGGCTTGTCGGCCGGCGGGCTGGCCGTGAGACCGTGCTTCTCCCACTCCGCGGCGAGGAACGCATCGACCGGATTTGCTGGGATTTGGTGCTTGGTATTTGGGATTTGCCCCCGCTTCGGGGGCTGGAAGGCCCAGTGGTCCTTCGGGTCCGCCTCGGGCTTCTCGTCCTTCGGGGCTATTGCACCGTGTTGAATCCACCCCTTGAGGAGCGCGATTTGCGTTTCGGTCAACGGCTTGCCGATGGGAGGCATCCGGTGGTCCGGGTCGGAGACGCGCTCGAGGAGGATGCTGCCGGGCAGGTCGCCGGGGGAGACAGCAGGACCGTTGCGACCGCCCACGGTCATCGCGGCGACGGTGTCGAGCCGCAGCTTGCCCTTCTGCTTGAGCGCCCCGTGGCAGGCGTAGCACCGCTGCTTGAGGAGGGGTTTGATGTCGCGGAGGTAGTCCACCGGCCCGGCGGCGGAGAGGCCGGTTGCCGAGAGCAGAACCAGGGTCGCGGCGAGGAGCCGATTCATCAAGCGAGTCCGGGGTGGCGAAGCGGGCAGGTCGGCTTCGGTGGGTTGCCCGAGTATACCTCTTCATGAGGTGGGATCAATCGGTTCTTCCCTGGGACCGCGGCCGTCCCGGCCGCTCTTGCTACGCCCGGCCAGTGCGCTCGACTGTCGCCGAATGCCTCCGACCCGAATAGCAA
>DASSAT010000748.1:0-2609 GCA_035699305.1 Fimbriiglobus sp.
CGCCGGCTTCCCGGCCGCCTGCTCCGGCGACATGTACACCGGCGTGCCCAGGAGCTGCCAGGTCCGGGTCAGGTCGGCCAGCCGGTCGGCCAGCTTGGCCAGGCCGAAGTCCGAGACTTGGGCCCGACCCTCCTCGTCGAACAGGACGTTGGACGGCTTGAGGTCCCGGTGCAGCACGCCGTTCTGGTGGGCGTGGTGGATCGCCGCCGCCAGGTCCCGGACCAACCGGGCGGCCGCCGCGGGCGACGCCGCGAACTGCGGCTGACGGGCGACCAGGTCGCCGCCGGAGAGCAGCCGCATCGTGTAGTACGGGTGCCCCTCGACCTCCCCGATGTCGTACACCGGGACGATCCCCGGGTGGTCCAGCCGGGTGGCCGCCTCGGCCTCGGTCCGGAATCGCAGCCGGTCGGCCGCGGACGCGAACCGCCCGGCCCGGATCATCTTCAGCGCCACCACCCGGGCCGGGTCGTCCAGCCGGGCGCGGTACACCACCCCCATCCCGCCGCACCCCAACTCCGCCAGGAGGGTGTAGCGGCCGAACGACAGCGGGAACCGGTCGCGGACGTCCTCCGGCGGGGGGGCGGCGTCGCGGATCGGGGCGGCCAGCGCCTCGAAGTCCCGCCGCAGGGCGAAGAACTCGGCCAGCTCGGCCCGGTACGCCGGGTGGTGTGTGACCCACTCCGCCTGGGGCGGGGCCGTCCCGGACTCGGCCGCCTCCAGGTATTCCGCCAGCAGCCGTTCGAGTTCCGCGTCGCGGTCCATACCGGCCTCACGCCATCAGTTCGCGGAGACGGCGCAACCCCCGGAACAGCAGCCCGACCACCGCCTGGGTGGTCTTCCCCATCGCGGCGGCGGTGTCGGCGAGCGACAGCCCCTTGAGGTGGTGCAACTCGACCGCCCGCTGCTGGTCGTCCGGGAGGGCGGCCAGGGCACTGGCGAGCCGGAGCAGGTCCTCGTGCCGGACGGCCCGCTCGCTCGGGGAGGACTGTTCGGCGACCAGCCACGCCCCCAGCCGAGCGGACGAGTCGGCGAGTGCCTGTTCGAGCGACCGTTCGCGGTCCACGTCCCGGGCGTCGGCGGTGAACTTGCGGACCTCGTCGGTCAGGTTGTTCGCCAGGGCGCGGCGGAGCCAGGCGATCCGCTGGTCGGCCGACCACGTCCGCCACGGGTCGGCGACCGCCTGCGCCTCGAGGAGGGTCTGCTGGACGACGCCGGACAGATCGACCTTGTCGTTGAAGCGGTCGTCGGTCTGGAGGCGGGCCAGGGTCAGGAGGTACTGCCGGTACTCCTCCGGTGTACCGGGCAGGGGGTCCGTTCCGGTCGTCACGGGAGAGCCTCTTCAGAGTGTAAGCGGGGCCGGTCGGCCCGCTAGGCGCACGAGCGGGAAATCACGTCAGAGGTTAACGCGGGAACGAGTGAAATGCGAACGCATTTCATGCGGGGTAGGCATTTCTTCCTCGGGAAGCGCGCCTAACCGGCGGTGATCGTCCGCTGAGAGAGCAGAGCAGAGTGTTGCGATAGGACCGGAGGTTGAAGCGAACTCGGCGGTGCCGGTCGAGTAGTCGCTCTGGCGCATGTCCTGCGCGCAGGGCGGCCATCGCTCGCGGTATCCCGTCGGTCCGCACGCAGCCCGGCACAACCCGGCCGAAAAAGTTGACACGTTCGGCCGCCGGCTGCGGGGTCTGTCTTGGGGGGCGGTAGGCGACTCGAACCGGCCCTCCGCGCTCGCCTCGCCTGCGGGGCGTGCTTGCCGTGCGAACGCTTTTTGACTTTTCGAGTTTTTCGTGAGCCTGGACGAGACCGGAAAACGCACTGGGGGGATGAAGCACCGATATCGGCCCCTTTCCCCGTCACTCGCTGGAGTCCCGTCATGACCGCTCGCCCACGGTCGCCGGCCGCTCGATCCACATGTCCGACGTCCTCCGGGACGACTTGGCCGAGATCACCACCTGGACGGTGATCTCCGGCGCCGTCCGTAGTCGTTCTGTCCGTGACAGCGAATGTTCGCGGTCAGCCGGCTGGCTGACCTCGGCCTCCGGCCCGGCGGCCGGATGATGCCCGCGACCCGGTCACAACCTGATCTTCGTGTACGTGACGGCTGCCGGACCCCCGGCGGTCCCGGCCCTTCATTGCGTCTGCCGCGTCCGCCACATGGTGTGGCGGAGCACAAGCACTTGGCTGCCTTCTCCACACTCAGGAGTCGAATCATGTTCTCACCCAAGAAGTGGGTCCGCCGGTGGCAAGATTCTCGCCGACCGCACCGGACGCCGGTCACCCGGTCGGCCGTCCGCCGGCCTTCGCTGACGCTGACGCCGCTCGAGGACCGGACGGTCCCTACAACGTTCACGTTCACTTCGCCGACCAGCGGCGGCGCCCTGCCGAGCGGCGTCACCGAGGTGGGCGGCATCGTGCTGGACATCGTCGGGGCGAACGGGGCGCGGGTGGTCAGCCAGCTAGCGGCCAGCAGCCTGCACCAGGGGTTCGCCGCCGTAAACCCACTGACCATCGGCACTCAGACCGGGTTCACTTCGACCGTCGTGAACGCCTTGGGCGGCGGGATCAGCGAACTCGCCGTGCGGATCACCCTTCTCGACGGCGATACTGGTCCC
>DASSAT010000749.1:0-2747 GCA_035699305.1 Fimbriiglobus sp.
TGCCACGATCCCGCGGTACGTGGTCTTGAGGAAGGTCTTGAGGGTGAGGATGGCGACGTGCTGGTGCCGGGTGAAGTCCCTCTTGGAGAACTTCGAGGAGTACGCCGGCAACGCGGCACGTGCGACCTGCAAGGCCGCCCGGGTGAAGGCCAACGGCGACCGCGTCATTGCTCGCGTGGTGTTCATACCACATAAGAGGGACGCTCCCAACAAAAGGATTTCTACTTAGCTCCCGCTGGGGAGAGGGGTTAGGGGTGAGGGGTGGGGCTCCCGGGGTAGGCAGCGCCGACCCCTCACCCCCGGCCCCTCTCCCCAGCGGGGAGAGGGGAGAAAGAGAATCGGTGCGGCCCGGTCGCGCTACTCCACCTTGCAGTGGTCGGTGTCCCACACCCGCACGTCGCCGTCGCGGCCGCCGGTGATGAGCTGCGACCCGTCCGCGTTGAACCGGATGACGTGGACCGTCCCCCGGTGGCCGCCGAACTGTGCTAGTTCCTTGCCGTCCGCGACGTCCCACACCTTGATCTTGCCGTCCTGGCCGACGGTCGCCAGCACCTTGCCGCACGGGGCGAACGTGACCGCCCAGACGCCCTCGTCGTGGGCGCGGATCGTCTTGAGGGCGGTCCCGGTCCGGGTGTCCCAGACGACGACGTTGTGGTCCCAGCCGGCGGTCGCCAGGCGCTCCCCGTCCGGGGAGAAGGCCAGCCCGTAGACCGGGCCGGAGTGGCGGCCGGTCAGGGTGTACCGCTTGCGGTTGCCGGGGATGTCATAGATGATGACCGATCCGTCGGTCCCGGCCGACGCCAGGGTCATCCCGTCGCGAGTGAACGCCACCCCGTTGACCGTGCTCTCCTGCGGGTACTCCAGGATCGGCTTGTCCTCGGTCAGGTCGAACACCCGGACGGTGCCGAACCGGTCGCCCAGCGCCACCCACGAGCCGCTGGGGCTGACCGCGGCCGACCGCACCGACGTGCCGACCGCCAGGTTCTTGATCTGGTTGCCGGTGGCCACGTCCCACACCTTCACCGCCCCGTCGTCGCTGGCCGAGACGAGCTTGGTGCCGTCGGCCGAGAAGTCCACCGCCCAGACCAGCCCGCGGTGGGCCGGCTGCTGGTCGGCCATCGGCGGGTGCAGGTCGAACCGCCGCTTCTGACCGGCCACGTCCCAGATGCTAATCTGTCCGCTCTCGATGCCGGTGGCCAGGGTCTTGCCGTCGGGGGTGATCGCGGCCGACAGGATCGCCCCGGCCTTGCCCGGCAACAGGAACTTGCTCTTGGGGCCGGAGTCCACCGGCTGCGCGCCGCCGAGCACCGGCCGGACCGGCACCGCCTCGATCCGCTCGGCTGGCCGGGGGGCGAACTCCAGGACGCCGATCCCGCCGACCACCCCGCCGGCCAGGAACACCGTCGCCATCGCGACGAGGGTCCGCATGCACACCTTCCGTCTGGCCCGCGGCGATCGCGGGCTGGACCGGACCATCCCGCACGGCGCCTCTACCTCCAGCGGCGAGAGGATGCCCAGTTCGGACAGGTGGCCGGCGAACACCTCCGTCACATCGGACGCCGACTGGAACCGGTCGCGCGGCTCCTTCTCCAGCAGCCGGTCGATCGTCTCCTCCAGCCAGCCCGGGACTTCCGGGTTGACCTTGCGCAGCCGCGGGTGGGCCTCGTCGGCGACGCGGCGGAGCACCGCCAGCGGCGTCTTGCCCTCGAAGGGCGGCTTGCCGGCCAGCGCCTCATAAAGCACGCTGCCGAGGCTGAACAGGTCGGCGCGGGCATCGACCTCATCGCCGCGGGCCTGCTCCGGGGCCATGTACAGCGGCGTGCCGGCGACGAACCCGGACCGGGTCAGCCGCAGGTCCTCGGTCGCCTTGGCCAGCCCGAAGTCGGTCAGCTTGACCTTCTCGGTGCCGGCTTCGATGAGGATGTTGCCCGGCTTGATGTCGCGGTGGATCAGCCCCTGGGAATGAGCGGCGGCCAGCCCGGCGGCCGTCTGCATCCCGATCCGCACCACCTCGCAGACCGACAGCCGGCCGACGCGCCGCAGCCGCTGGTCCAGCGACTCGCCGTTGACCAGTTGCATGACCAGGAACGGCAACCCGGACGTCTCGTCCTCGGCGACCTGGTGGACGGCGACGAGGTTGTCGTGGCTGACCTGGGCGGCGGACCGGGCCTCGCGGCAGAACCGCTGCCGGGCCAGGTCGTTGCTGGCCAGCTGCGGGTCGAGCACCTTCAGCGCCACCTCCCGCTCCAGCGACTCGTCGAACCCTTGCAGCACCACTCCCATGCCGCCGCGGCCGAGCACCCGGCTGACCTCGAACATGCTCAGCCGCCCCAGGTGGCCGGGCCGGTCGCTGGGCTGGAGGAAGTCGAGCTTCACCTCCCCGGAGGAGGCGAGGTCGAGTCCGCCGTAGGACCGGGTGACGGCGGCCTCGGCCTGGTTGAGCGCCCGCCAGTAGGCGGAGTCCGATGGCGGGGTCGCCCGGTCGATGTGCCGGACGCAGTCGGCGGCGACCGGGTCGCCGCCGGTGGCCAGCGCCTCCATCCGCTCCTGGCAGCAGGCGCAGTCGCCGACGTGCTCGGACAGTTGGGCCTGCCGCTGGTCGGGCAACTCGCCGCGGAGCAGCCCGCCAAGATCGGCCGGGCAGGGGCACTCGTGTTCGGTGTCGGTAGGGCTGGACATGGGATTCGATTCTGTAGGGTGGGTCGAGTCTTCGAGGCCCACCGGAATATCTCGCACGTCCAACGGTG
>DASSAT010000750.1:0-3507 GCA_035699305.1 Fimbriiglobus sp.
TGTCCCGCTCGTCGTCGGACAGAACCAGTTCGGGTTTCGGGCGTGCCATAGTGCCTCCCATTGCTCGGAGGCACTATCCAACGAACCGCGTCCGGCCAGCGAACAGGGTTATTCAACGGACTTCTGACTCAGGACACTAGCGGAAGAGGAACGAACCACAGAGTCACAGAGGACACAGAGGGAAGAGACACCGAGAGAAAACAGGGTTCAAGGCAGAAGACAAGGTAGTCTCTTCTTCTGTCTTCAACCCTGTTTGTTGTCTGCTCTGTGTTTCTTCCCTCTGTGCCCTCTGTGACTCTGTGGTTCGTTCCTCTTCAGCTCCCCTCGGGCGCCTCCGCGGCGATCGCCTTGTAGATTTCGATCGCCTTCTGGAAGGTCTTCTCCGCCTCTGGCCGCTCGTCGTCGGCGATCTTCGGCCCCGTCTTCGGGTTGCCGCGGACGCGCCAGAGTTGCTCGATCGTCCCGATACACCACTTGGCGCTGGCCCGCGACGTCCGGATCGGCTTGCCGCCGACCAGCACGTTCACCGGGTTGGTGTGCAGCTGCGGGAACTGCCGCAGCGCCACCCAACTGCTCCGCTCGATGGGCACGTCGAAGGTGATGTCGTGCGGCTTGTCGTCGGCCGGCACGTCCTTCGCCGCGGCCACCTTGCCGTTGACGATCAACTCGACCTTGCGGGTCGGCCCCGACGGCTTCTGGCCGCCGACCGACGTGCCCAGCGACAGGTCCGAGGCGAACGCCACCGTCGCCTTCACTGCCACGGTGCCGGGCTGGTCCAGCTTCACCTCGCCGAACCCGGGGGCGGTGCCGTTGACGTCGAACTTCAGTGCATGGGCGTACCCGTCGGAGACGTAGGAGCGGCCCCGGGCGATGCCGTCGCACCACGCCTTGAAGTCCACCATGTCCGTCTTGCCGAGCTGGACGTACACCCGGCCCTGGCCGACCCGGCTGCCGCTGACACACGGGAAGTCCGTCTCCCCGGACACCTTCAGCGGGAACCCGCAGTTGAGCACGTGATACCAGCAGTTCCACTCCGGCACCCGGTCGGTGTCCATCGCGCTAATGAAGTCGCACACCCCCATCGCCGTCGTGACGCAGATCTCCTGCGCGCCGATGCCGTTCATCTCCGGGATCACCCGGTTCGGCAGATGCCGCATCGTCCGCTCGGTGCTCCTGAGCAGTTCGGCCTCGGTCAACTGTTCGTCGGAGTTGGCGTCGATCGTCTCGAACGGCTCGGTCAGTGGCAGCTTGCCGCCCGCGGCCTCCTCCTTCGAGACGCCGCCGCTGGAATCCTTGTCCAACTCGCCGAGCAACCGCCTGGCGGAGCCTTTCGCGTTGATCCCCAGCCCGCTGGCCGAGTGGGCGTAGCCGGTCACGGTCCCCTGCTCCTTGGCCCAGCGCATCAGCGGCGTCGTCCACGTCGGCCAGCCCTTGACCTTCGTGCCGGCGGACCCGGGGTAGGTCTGGTCCCGGAGGTTCAACAGGCACACGTGGCCGAGCGCCTGCGAGCCGAACCCGCTGACCTCCACATCGTACTTGATGACGGTGAACGGCTCGGAGAGCTTGTGCGGCGTCGCCTCGAAGAACTGCCGCTGGTGCTCGTAGCACGGCCCCCAGGTCAGGCAGCAGCCGACGTTCAGCCCCTCGCCTTTCACGTGCAGGAACATGTCCTCCGGGTTGACCCCCTCGGTCGGGCTGGTGTAGTGAGCGCAACCGGCCGAGTGGATGTGGTGGTCGCCCGAGTACCAGCCGAACTCGGCCGGGTGGATCCACCGCTCCAGCTTCACCTCGATCTTGGCATCACCCTGCGCCGGGACCGTGACCTTCCTGTTCACCAGCTTGTACTCCGGCCCGCGGCCGTAGGTCATCAGGAACTCGCCGGGCGGGAGCAGCACCGTGCCGCCGTCTGGGCGGTAGATCTGATCCTGGAAGAAGAAGTCCGGGGCGAGCCGCTTGGGCCGCGACGGGAAGACGTGCCCGGCCGCGTCGGTGAACTTGAACCGGCCGACGGTGGGCTTGCCGTCGAAGTCCAGCACGCTGAGTTTCACCGGGACGGCGGGCTTCACGTCGAAGAGTACCGGCACCTCGGCGCGGAAGCCCAGGTCCTGGGTTCCCTGGCCGACGTCGAACGCGATGGTCGCCTCGCGCTTGCCGGCCTCGGCGCTGTAGACGAGGGCCAGCGCGTACTCGACCTTCAGCCCGCTGAGGTCACGCGTCATCGGCGGGGACGCGAACATCTCGACCTGGAGGAACCGCTTGGTACTCCCCGCGGTCGTGGGGTTCGCATCGGCCTTCCGGTCGCTCTTCCGTACTCCCGGCCCGGTGTACACCGGCCCGGACTGCGGGCTGCTGATCGCCAGCGGCTTCTTCACCGTGCTCTCGTTGACGACCTTCACCAGCACCGGGACGTACCCGGCCTGTCGCAGGTTCGGCTCGGCCGGGCCGCGGGCGACCTTGACCCGCGACTCGGGGTTGAGGCTGACGACGAACAGCGCCCGCGGGTCGAGCACCTGCTGAATCTTCCCGGCGTCCTTGGCGTCGATGGCGGCGTGCAGTTGCTTGGCCGTGTCTGCCGGCAGCGGGGCGCCGAGGAACTGGAGCGCCTTGATTAGGCGTTCGGCGTTGGCGGCGAGGGGTTGGCCCTCGACGTCGGCGATGACGGGCGGCGCGTCGGCCGCGGGGGTTAGCTGCGAGGCGAAGCCGAGCATGAACAGCGCGAGGGGGGTACGCATGGCAGGGACTCCGTGTCGGGGTGCCGCTTTGTGGTACAGCGCCGGCCGGCCGAACGCCACGATATTCCCGGCGGTCCGCTATAATCGAACCGACCGGTGGATTTCGCGAGCCTGCCCCGAGCTGCCATGAAGATCCTCAACTACCCGCACCCCGCCCTCCGGGTGAAGGCCCGGCCGGTCGCCACCCTGGACCAGGACGTGGTCGCCGCCGCCGGCGCGATGCTCGACCTGATGTACCAGAACGAGGGGCTGGGCCTCGCCGCCCAGCAGGTCGGTCTCGACTACCAGCTCCTCGTCATCAACTTCGCCGGCGACCCGGAGCAGAAGGACAAGGAGGTCGTCGCCATCAACCCGGTGATCCTGGACACCAAGGGCGCCGTCAAGGACCGCGAGGGGTGCCTGAGTTTCCCGGGTCTGTACCAGGACATCCGCCGGGCGAAGGCGGTGCGGGTGCAGTACTACGACCTGACCGGGCAGGCGAAGGAGATGACCTGCTCGGACCTGGCGGCCCGCGTCTGGCAGCACGAGATCGACCACCTCAACGGCGTTCTGTTCATCGACAAGATGGGCCCGCTCGCAAGGCTTTCGAGCCGCAAGGACCTGGAGCAACTCGTCGCCGACTTCGAGGAGGCGAAGAAGAAAGGCACGATCCCGCCGGATGTGGAGCCGAAGCTGTAAAGCAGTATTCACCGCAGAGGGCGCGGAGGGCGCAGAGAGAAGAGATCAGAATGGTTTCATACCTGTTTTCAACTCTGTCTTTCTCTCTGCGCCCTCC
>DASSAT010000751.1:0-2937 GCA_035699305.1 Fimbriiglobus sp.
GCTCACCCCGACCGAGCAACTCGCCCGCATCGGCGACACCGTCCACGAGCTGGTCGCCGAGCAGTACCGCTGCCTCAACGACGAGGTGCTGCCGGCCCTGCGCGACCGGGGGATCGTGATCCGCGGCCACCGCGAGCTGACCGCAGACGACCGCCGCTACCTGCGCGAGCTGTTCCGCGCCCACATCTTCCCGGTCCTGACCCCTCTGGCGGTGGACCCCGGCCACCCGTTCCCGCACCTGGCCAACAAGTCGCTCAACCTCGCGGTGCTGCTGCGCCGGCCCGGCGACCCGGACCCGCTCTTCGCCGTCGTCCAGGTCCCGGCGGTGCTGCCGCGGCTGGTGGAACTGACCGCGGCCGGCGGTCCCCTAACCGCTGCCAGCGAGCTGCGGCCGTCTGGCATCGTGCTGACCCCGGACGCCCGCCCGGTCGCCGCCGAGATCGCGCTGACCCCCCTTGAGACCGCCATCCGGCTGCACCTGGCGGACCTGTTCCCGGGGATGGACCTGTTGCAGACCGCTTGTTTCCGCGTCACGCGCGACAGCGAGTTCGAACTGGACGAGGAGGTCGAGGACCTGCTGCGGGCGATCGAGGAGAACGTCAAGCAGCGCCGCCGCGGCCACGCCGTCCGGCTGGAGATCGAAGCCGACGCCCCGGTCGAGATCGTCCAGCAGCTCGCCGACGCGCTGGACCTCGCCCCGGCCGACGTCACCCGCGTGCCGGGGATGCTCGACCTGACCGGGCTGTTTCAGGTCCACGCTCTACCGGGGTTCCCGGACCTGCGCGACCCGCCGTTCGTCCCGGTGCCGGTCAAGGAGTTCGTGCTGGCCCCGAGCCCGTGGTCGGCGATCCGGGCCAAGGACATCCTGCTGCACCACCCCTACGAGTCGTTCAAGTACGTCGTCGATTTCATCGAGACGGCCGCCGACGACGACCGGGTGCTGGCCATCAAGCAGACCCTCTACCGCACCAGCTCCGACAGCCCCGTCGTCAAGGCGCTGCAGCGCGCCGCCGACCGCGGCAAGCAGGTGACGGCGGTCATCGAGCTGAAGGCCCGGCTCGACGAGGAGCGGAACATCCTCTGGGCGAAGGAGCTGGAGAAGTCCGGCGTCCACGTCGTCTACGGGTTCGTCGGCCTCAAGACGCACTGCAAGGTGGCGCTGGTCGTGCGCCGCGAAGAGGACGGCATCCGCCGATACGTCCACCTCGGGACCGGCAACTACAACCCGCAGACGGCCCGCATCTACACCGACCTCGGGTTCTTCACCGCCAACCCGAACTTCGCCGACGACGTGACGCTGCTGTTCAACTACCTGACCGGGTACGCCGAATTGCCGCAGTGGCGCAAGCTGATCGTCGCCCCGAGCCGGATGCTGGCGTTCTTCCTGGAGAAGATCGACCGGGAGGTCGCCAACCAGAAGGCCGGCAAGAAGGCTCGCATCGCGGCCAAGCTCAACGGACTTCTGGAGCCGAAGATCGTGCAGGCGCTGTACCGGGCGAGCCAGGCGGGGGTGAAGATCGACATGGTCTGCCGGGGAGTGTGCGCCCTGCGGCCGGGGGTGCCGGGGGTGAGCGAGACGGTCCGCGTCACGTCGGTGGTGGACCGGTTCCTGGAGCACAGCCGGGTGTTCTACTTCGAGAACGGCGGCGACCCGGAGGTGTTCATCGGCTCGGCCGACTGGATGGACCGGAACCTGTTGCGACGGGTGGAGGTGGTCTTCCCGGTCGAGCAGCCGGACCTCAAGGCACGGCTGATCGACGAGGTGCTGGCGATCAGCCTTGCGGACACCGTAAAGGCGCGGGAGCTGTTGCCGGACGGCAGCTACCGGCGGGTGCGGCCGGCGGAGGGCCAACCGGCGCTGCGGAGTCAGCAGCGGTTCCTGGAGTTGGCGGCGGACGCGGAGCGCCGGCTGGCCGGCCCGGTGGTGGCGGAGCCGACCCCGCTGACCAGCGTGAACGGGGCGGCGAACCCGAAGGTCGCCAAGCGCCGCCCGAAGCGCGAGGCGTAGGTTTGTGCGGAGGCGCTCAGTTCGTCAGCTTACCGGGTTTCTTGACTAATACCCGGCGGATGTCCCAGGTTTCTTGCATAACCGTTTTCCCGTTCGGGTCAGTGGCGGTGACGTTCGCGTGGACGAGATACTCGGTCCAGTCCAAACCCGCGGCCTTGGCGGTCCAGGACACAGGGTTCGTCTTCTCGTTCAGGTCCGCTGTAGTCGCCGAGTACAGTCGGGGGTTTCCTCGTCCCCTGGGCTGATAGAACATCTGGACTTTGATCAACTTGTAACCCGGCGGCAGGTTGACCGTCCCGGTAGCCAGGAGTTGGCCTCCGGCCGGTGACGACGGATTCTGGCCCGCCTTCTTATCGAACTCGATCCACGTAGTCTCCTCGTCCGAAGCAACTGCCGCGGTCGCCCCGGCCAATGCGATGACCAACATTCCCCGAAGCAGAGTCGTCATATTTGCCTCCCGGACACGGGCGGGTTAGAAGTCGCCGGGTATGTCGCCGGCTGCCGGTGTTACCAAAGCCCAGTAGGTCGTTTCTGCGATACGAGGAGAAAGGGTTTGAACGCTCCCGTCAGTCAGCAGAACTAGCATGCCGGACCGATGCGGAGTGTTTGCAACCCGCGGATCGCATTCTTGCAGTGTGTGATCGGCCTGGAATTTTCGCCCACGATTACCGTGCGTCACTGGTGGGTTGCCACTCGTAATCGGGTAGTCGGTGGGAAGATAGTGCGGAGGAAGCAGAGACGAGAGGCGGGAGTTCGGACCGCCGTCTGCGAACACCGCTCGGCTGAACGATGGTGATGCCGTCGGGAAGCGGATCTGGACGTTGTTCTCTCCGCAGTGAATGGCGTACCGTTCGGCCATCGCGATCGTATTCGACAGGCCGTCCGTGATTCGGGAGGTCGAGGGGCTGCCGTAGAACGCCTCGGCGTTC
>DASSAT010000752.1:0-5638 GCA_035699305.1 Fimbriiglobus sp.
AGTGGAGGATAATAAGCTCCCCAAGCCCACCCGTGGCCACGGGTGGGCTTGCGACTCCCACGCGCTGGAACCGCTCGCCAAGGCACCGACCCTCCGCACTGCATCGATCCTCCTCGATCAGTATCACGGTACATTCATCAAAACTATCACGGACATCGTCGCCGCCCTCGGCCACGGGGACCACGACACCGCCTCAACCCAACTCCAAACCCTGGCCGACTTCGCCCCGGTCGGTCGGCACCTCGTCATTCCCTGGCGAGTTGCCGTTGCCGGCGCTCCGAACGTCGGCAAGAGCAGCCTCGTCAACGCCCTGGCCGGCTACCAGCGGGCCATCGTCGCCCCGGTCGCCGGCACCACCCGCGACGTGGTCACGACGACGACCGCCCTCGACGGCTGGCCGGTCGAACTAGCCGACACCGCCGGTCTGCGTGAAGAGGCCGAGTCGCTGGAAGCCGCGGGCATCGGCCTAGCCCGGCGGCACCTCGCGGAGGCAGACGTCGTGGTCTGGGTACTCGACGTATCGACCCCGAACCTGGTCTGGCCGGCTGGCCCGGACGCGGAACGGATCGGCCGGGAACGGCTCCTGGTGGCGAACAAAATCGACCTGCCGGCCGCGTGGGGCCTCGACGCGGCGCCGATCGTCCTGCGACTCTCCGCGGCAACGGGAACTGGAATACCCGAACTCGCTTCGGCGATCTCCCACCTGCTCGTCCCACACCCGCCGACGACCGGGGCCGCGGTCCCCTTCACACCGGAGCTGGCCGATGCGATCGAGTCCGCCCACCGTCTCCTCGCATCCGGCGAATTCGCCGCCGCCCACAAAGCCCTCGTCTCCTGCTTGCCGGAAGGATGACAACGTGCCGGCGCAAGCTGATCCCTCCAGCCGCGTCCCCCGGGCGGACGATACCGAACCGGGTCGCCGCGCCGCGGCCCGCCCGGAAGGGACACCGGCCTTGACCCGACCCCATCCCCGCTGGCCCCGGTTCGCCGCCGCTGCGATCCTCGCGGTGCTGGCCGCCGGAACGGGCCGGGCCGACTTCAACCTGACCCCGATCGGCACCGCCGGACGGCTCGACCGGGTCAACCGCACCCTCGCCGGGCAGGTCCTCGACTTCACCCGCAACCACGGCTGCGACCGGCGCCTCTTCTCGCCCGCACTCGGCCAGAGGCGCGACCTGTACCTGTACCTGCCGCCCGGGTACGACGGCCGCACCGCGTTCCCGGCGATGATCTGGATGCACGGCATCGGCCAGGACGAAAAGGACTTCCTCGACCTGGCCCCGGTGTTCGATGCCGCCATCCGCGCCGGGCGAATGCCGCCGCTCGTCATCGCCGCCCCGGACGGCAGCATCCGCGGCCGGGCGTCGCTCATCCAGAATGGCAGCTTCTACGTCAACTCCACGGCCGGCCGGTTCGAGGACTACATCATCCAGGACGTGTGGGGCTTCGTCCGCCGGAACTTTGCCGTCCGCCCGGAGCGGGAGGCCCACGTTCTCGGCGGCGCGTCGATGGGCGGGTTCGGGGCGTTCAACCTCGGGTTCAAGTACCGCCAGGAGTTCGGTCTGCTCGTCGGCATCATGCCGCCGCTGGACCTGCGGTACGTCGATTGCCACGGCCGGTACTTCGCCAACTACGACCCGAACTGCGTTGCGTACCGGACCGAGATGCGACCGCGGGAAGTGATCGGCCGGTTCTACGGCGTGGTGAAGGTCCACTCCCGCCAGCTACTCCGCCCGCTCCTGGGCCGGCGGGACCCGACGGCGATCGAGTTCATCGCCGCCGAGAACCCGGTCGAGATGCTCGCCGCCTACGACGTGCGGCCCGGCGAGTTCGGCATGTTCATCGGCTACGGGACCGAGGACGAGTTCAACATCGACGCCCAGGCGGAGCACTTCGTGGACGTGGCCTGCCGCCGCGGCATCCGCCCGACGGTCGTGCCAATCCCCGGCGGCCGGCACAACCGCAAGACGGGGCTGGCGATGTTCCCGGCCCTGGCCCGGTGGTTGACCGAACGACTCGTCCAGTACACCCCTCCGGGTTACACCCCTGTATTCATCCCGCACGGCACGCCACTCGGGGCGGTGCGCGGGCCGCGGCTGGTGCCGGACCCGGTCTACCTGCCGCTGGTGGGGCCGGTGTCGGTGCCGCACCGGCCGTCCCCGCCCCCGGCCCGTAAACTGCCCTGAGCTAGCGGCCACGAACACGGGGGCGCGTCATGCGGTTCGCCAAGGTTCGCCGTCCGTCCGGCGAGGTTGGGGTGGTGCGGATCGAACCCGGGACCGACCTCGCCCTGCCGATCGACCTCGGCCGCGAGCGCGGCATCCGCTCCCTCTCGGACCTGCTGGCCGCCGAGGACCCCGAGGCGCTGTCCCGGGAACTGACGATCGCCGGGGCGACCGCCGTTCGTTTGGCGAACCTGGACCTGCTGCCGCCGGTGGACCGCCAGGAGGTGTGGGCGGCCGGGGTGACGTACCAGCGCAGCAAGGTGGCGCGGGAGGAGGAGTCGGCCGGGGCGGCGCAGTTCTACGACAAGGTGTACACCGCCGACCGGCCGGAGCTGTTCCTGAAGGCGACGGCGGACCGAGTGGTCGGCCCAGACGGCCCGATCCGCGTCCGCCGCGACAGCAAGTGGAGCGTGCCGGAGCCGGAGCTAACGCTGATCGTCAGCCCGGACCTGCGGACCGTCGGGTACACGGTCGGCAACGACGTGAGCGCCCGGGACATCGAGGGAGAGAACCCCCTCTACCTGCCGCAGGCGAAGGTCTACCACCGGTCGTGCGCGGTCGGGCCGGTCGTCACCCTGGCGCGGGCGCTGCCGCCGCCTGGGGAGGTGACGATCCGGCTCGTCATCCACCGCGGCGGGCGGGTGGCCTTCGACGGGTCCACGCCGCTGACGGCGATGGCACGCACGCTCGACGGGCTGGTGGACTGGCTCGGCCGCGAGAACCAGTTCCCCAACGGGGTGCTGCTGATGACCGGGACCGGCATCGTCCCGCCCGACGACTTTTGCCTCACCGTCGGCGACGTGGTGGAGATCACCATCACCGGGATCGGCACCCTCTCCAACCCGGTCCGCTGAGCCTACTCCTTGTTCGGCGCCGCTTCTTTCTCCCCTCTCCCCGCTGGGGAGAGGGGCCGGGGGTGAGGGGTGGGCTGATGGAGACGTGAAGCTCTCTCCCCTCACCCCTCTCCCCCGCGGGTACTCTGTCGAAAACCTCGTCGGGTGGCTCTGTCTTCGGCCCGAAGGGCTGGGAGTTCTCAGCCCAGGGCGCAGCCCTGGGGACGCAGCCGCAGCGGCGCCGTGCCCTGAAAGGGCGAGACAGCGTAGCCGTGTGTCGCCCTTTCAGGGCTACAGAGGTTGCCCTGTTCCCCAGGGCTGCGCCCTGGGCTGAGAACTCCCAGCCCTTCGGGCTGAAGACAGGGCCGTCTCATCGCGAGCATTTCAACCGAGCAGACCAAGGGGAGAGGGGGATCAAGCCGTCGGGCCTCGAAGACTCGGCCCGACCTATTCCTTTCCGGGCGCCAGGGAGTAGAACCGCGCCCACTGGCTCGGCTTGCCGGGCAGCGTCACGCCGGGCACCGGCAGGTCGCGCTTCGCCGCCAGGCTCAGGAACGCCCGCGGGTACTCCGGCCACTCGCCTTCGAGCTTCGCCAGGCCGTCGCGCTCGGCGGGCGAGAGTTTGCTTAACAGGTCATCGAGGAAAGCGTTCACCGCCGGCTCGAACTCCCCCGGCCGGGCCGGGCCGAGCTTCACCGCGAGCTTCACCCCGGCCCGGTCGGCGGCCGCGTCCACCTCCCGGGCGAACTCCGGCCACTTCCCGCGAACCCACCGCCTCTCCCCCGTCTGGAGGCCGCCCCTTACCCGCAGTTCCCGCACCAGCGGGGCCGGCAGCGCCGATACGTCGGTCAGCGGCGGTCGGTCGCCGAACGGCGGCAGGTACGGGTGCTTCTGCGACAGCCGGTAGACGACCAGGCCGTAGCTGAACCAGTCCCACCCGCCGCCGCCGTTGACCGCGGCCCGGTGCCGGGACCAGAGGTCGGCGTGCTCCGGCAGCGTCACCCGCCACGCCGCTGACCCGTCCGCCTTCCCCTCGGGGCGGACGGCCGGATCGACCTTCAGCACCGTCTTCACGTATTCGTCCACCCCACGCGCCAGGTCCGGGTCGGCGAACGGCCACGGCTTGCGGTCCGGGCGGAGGTCGTCCCACTGCCGGCGAGCGAGCTGCCACTCCTCCCGGCGGGTGCGCTCGGCCGCCTTCCGCTGCTCCACCAGCCCGAGCCGCTCCTGCTCGCTGGCGACGATCTTGAGCCGGTCGCGGGCCTTGACCGGCAGCGCGTCCCGCCATGCCCGCTCCTTCACCCGCCGCACCGTGTCCAGCCGGGCCTCGGCGTCCGGGGCGGTCAGGACTTCCCGGCGGTCCGGGTCCGGCAGCCGGTCGAGCCACACGGCGTACCCCTCCAGCACCCGGGCAAGGTGGTCGCGCTCGGCCGCGGGTGCCTCGCGCAGCTGTTGATCGAGTTCGCGGAGTTGTTGCCGCCGGGCGGGGGGGTACGCGGCGTACAACGCTTCCAGGTTCTCCCGATCGGCCGGCGGCACGTCGAGGCGAGGGCCGGCCGACGGCTCCGCGCCGGCGGTCGAAGTCGGGGCGAACAGGTCCGGGTCGTCCAGGGCACGGAGGAAGTCCAGGTCGTCCACCCCAAGGTAAAGAGGCAAGTTCTCGATCACGCGCACGTCGGCGTAGGACAGCTCCCCGGGACCGACCGGGCGGTCCACGAACGGCCGGAGGGCCGCGTGGGCGACGTACCCGCCGACGGCGGCCAGTACTCCGGCGACGAGCCAGGGCCAGAGCGACGAGCGGCGAGCGGCGAGCGGCGTGGTCGCTGCTCGTCGCTCGCTGCTCGCCGCTGGCTGCAATCGCGTCAGGGTGCGGGTGGCGAAGTCGGGGGACGGCTCCGGCCGCGGCAAGTAATCGAGCAGGTCGAACGTCTTCTTGTACGAGTCCGCCCGGGTCCGCGCCGCGGGGTCGAGCGCCAGCCGGGCCTCGACCGCCTGCGCCTCGGGGCCGTCCAGTTCGCCGTCCAGGTACGCGATCAGCTCAGCGTCCGGGTCGGGCGCCGGCTCGTCCGGCCGCTCGGGGGGGGGTTCGTCGGCCATCTCACTCGTCCCCGTCGGGCTGCGGTTCCGGTGGCGCATCCCCGTCCATGTACACATACGGCAGCAGGCACACCCGCAGCCGGGACCGCGCCCGGCTCAACAGCGACTTGACCGCCTTGCTGCTCAGCCCCATGACCTCGGCGATCTCGGCGTAGTTCAGGTCCTCGAACTTGTTCAACACGACCGCCATCCGCTGCCGATCGTTGAGCTGGTCGAGCGCCTTGCGGATCACCGCCGCCAACTCGACCTGTTGGAGGTTCTGCGTCGGCGGCTGGCCGCGGTCGGCGACGACCGGCCCGAGTTGCCACGAACTGCTGGCGGCCGGGTCCGGCGGGTCGAGCGATACGACCGGCTTGCGGCGGCGGTCGCGGCGGCTGTTCAAGGCAAGGTTGTTGGCGATGGTGAACAGCCAGGTGGCGAACTTGGCCTTCGGGGTGTACTTCTGCCGGGTCCGGTACACGCGCAGGAACACCTCCTGGGCCA
>DASSAT010000753.1:0-6388 GCA_035699305.1 Fimbriiglobus sp.
GGAGCGAGCGGACTACATTCACGGCGCCAGCCGGTCGATGTCCAGCCCGTGCGGCCCCCAGGTCAACTTGACCCGCCGATGGCCGGCCGGATGCAGTTCGGTGATGTCGAGGGCGTCGAAGTGACAGACGACGACCACGAACCGGCCGAAGGCGTCATCGTCCTCCTCCCCCTCCGGCGGCGGGGCGACGCCGACCGCGGCGTCCGGGTCCAGGCCGGTGCCAGGTGCGGAGTCGCCGCGGTAGAGGGCGCGGTGGTCCGGCGGGCAGACCAGCCACGCCTCCCGGGCGTCCGCGTCCTCGTGGTGCAGCCGGGCCGACGCGGGGATGCGGAACTGGAGCCGGGCCGCCGGGTCGTAGAACAGCAGTGCCACCCGCGGCTCGCCGGACATGTGACGGACCTTCGGGCTACGGCAGTCGGTGTAGAACCGGACCGACCGCTCGACCGGGTCGAACCCGCGGAGGACCACCACCCGGGCGTGCGGATACCGGTCCGGCCCGACCGTGGACAGGGTGAAGAGGTGGAACGGGTGCTCGGCCGATCGGGCGGCGGCGCCGAGCCGCCAGGCCGTGCGGGCGTAGACGCCGTCGGCGTCGGTGAAGTCGGTCAGGAACGGGTCGGACATGGGCGACCCCCAGGTCAGGGCGGAATCGGCGATCCCGGACCGGCGCAAGTTGATAACTGCCCTCAGGGTACACGGGACCGCCCGGCGGTTCAATTCGCTGGCGGGAGGACCGTGCGCGGGTCGGCGAAGATCGCCGGGACGCCACCCGTGTGGATGAAGACGATCACCGATCCGGGCCTGTACCGGCCGGCCCGCACGTCGGCGATCAGGGCGGCCATCGCCTTCGCCGAGTAGACCGGGTCGAGCAGGACCGCCTCGGTCCGGGCCAGCAGGTCGAGCGCCTCCCGCCCGGCCTCCGACGGCAGGCCGTAGCCCGGGGCGACGTAGGACTCGTCGGCGTCGATGTCGGCCGCGGTTAGGCGGTGCGGCAGGCCGATCAACCCGGCGGCAGCGTTCGCGGCGTCGGCCAGGTCGGTCGGGATGTGCCAGGGCCAGAGGATCGGGCAGATCAACCGAGCCGGACACCGCATTCCCAGAAGCCGGTGCCCCAGCGCGACGCCGGCCCCGGTCGCCCCGGACGAGGAGACGTAGAGGGCGTCCGCGGCCACGCCCATCGCGTCGAGTTGCTCGGCGATCTCGGCGACGCACAGGGCATAGCTCACCGCGGCGAGCGGCACCACGCGCGGCCGGTCCCAGGCGTAGGGCTTGCGGCCCTGCCTGCGCAGCTCGTCGGCCTTCGCGGCGAGCAGCGCGTCCAACTCCGGGCCGATGGCCGCGTCGGTGAAATCGACCTTCGCCCCGACCAGGTAGTCGAGCAACAAGTTCCCTTGCGGCTCGGTCTGGTGGTGCCCCCGACTCAGGAAGAGCCGGCACTCCATCCCGAGCCGGGCGCACCCCGCCGCCGTCTGACGGCAGTTGTTCGACTGCACGCCGGCGCCCCAGACGACCACGTCGCACCCCTGGGCCGTGGCGTCGCCCAGCAGGAACTCGTTGTGCCGGGTCTTATTCCCGCCGAGTAGCAACCCGGTGCAATCATCCCGCTTGACGAGTACTCGGACTCCTCCGCCGATGCGCTCGGCGAACCGCGGCAACTCCTCCAACGGGGTCGGCAGATGGGCGAGCCGCACCCGCGGCAGCCGCGTGGCCGCCGCGCGGACCTCGTTCGGGGTCAACACCGGGTCGGGCATGACAGTCTCCGATTTCGCGGGAGGAAACGCATTCTCTCCGCCAGCGGCGGCTGACGCAACAGTTCGGCTCGCAACCGCCCGGCCGTCGGGGTATCCTCTGCGGCGTCCCGGGGCCGGGGACGGGTGGAACCCGGAAAGCCCACCCGCCGGACCGATGGATTGGAAACCCGGTATCCCGCTAGGAGCGCCATGCCCCCGGCCGCCCTCGCCCCGCCGCCGCGCGTCACGCGGTCGGCCGACCGCCCCCGATCCGTCGTCATCATCGGCGCCGGTCCCGGCGGGCTGGCCGCTTCGCTCCTCCTGGCACGGGCCGGGCTGAACGTCCGTGTCGTCGAGCGGCTGCCTCGGGTCGGCGGACGCTGTTCGGCCGTCGAGGCGAACGGCTACCGCTTCGACCTCGGGCCGACGTTCTTCCTCTACCCGCAGGTGCTGGAGCGGATCTTCCGGCTCGTCGGCCGCGACCTGCACAAGCAGGTGCCGATGGTCCGGCTCGACCCGCAGTACCGGGTCGTCTTCGGTCCCGGCGGCAGCCGCCTGAACTGCACGCCGGACCTCGGCCGGATGGAAGCCGAGATCGCACGGATCAGCCCGGCGGATGCCCGGAACGTCCGCCGGTTCGTCGCGGAGAACCGGGTCAAGCTGGAGGCGTTCCGCCCAGCCCTGGAGCGACCGTTCCTGTCGTGGCGCGACCTCCTGAGTTGGGACCTGGTGAAGCTGTTGCCGATCCTCCGGCCGTGGGCGTCGGTAGACTCCGAACTCGGCCGGTACTTCTCCGACCCGCGGGTGCGGCTGGCGTTCACGTTCCAGGCGAAGTACCTCGGCATGTCGCCGTTCAACTGCCCGAGCCTGTTCTCGATCCTGTCGTACCTGGAGTACGACTTCGGCGTCTGGCACCCCTATGGCGGCTGCGCGGCGGTCAGCGAGGGGATGGCCGACGTGGCCCGCGAGCTGGGCGTCCGCTTCCACCTCGGCGAGTCGGTGACGCGGATGCTCTTCGACGGCCGGCAGGCGGTCGGGGTTCGGACCGACGCTGGGGAGTATCGGGCCGATGCCGTGGTGGTGAACGCGGACTTCGCCCAGGCCATGACGAAGCTCGTGCCGGACCGCATCCGCCGACGGTGGACCGACCGCAAGATCGAGACGAAGCGGTTCTCGTGTTCGACGTTCATGATGTACCTCGGTCTCGACGGGTGTTACGACGACCTGCCGCACCACACCATCTACACGGCCGAGGACTACCAGCAGAACCTCGACGACATCGAGCGCGGCCGCCGGCTGTCGGCGGACCCGTCGTTCTACGTCCAGAACGCCTGCGTCACGGACCCGGGCCTCGCCCCGAAGGGGAGGAGTACACTCTACGTCCTCGCACCAGTCCCGCACCGGTCGGCCGGCATCGACTGGACGAAGGAGATGCCCGGCTTCCGCGCCCGCGTTCTGCGCCAGCTTGACAAGATCGGGCTGACCGACATGGAGCGGCGTATCCGCTTTGAGAAGGTTGTCACGCCCGCCGACTGGGAGTCGAACTACGCGGTGTTCAAGGGGGCGACGTTCAATCTCGCCCACTGCCTGACGCAGATGTTGCACCTGCGGCCGCGGAACCGGTTCGAGGACCTGGACGGGGTCTACCTGGTCGGCGGCGGTACGCACCCCGGCAGCGGATTGCCGGTCATCTATGAGTCGGCGCGGATCACGTCGCGGCTGCTGTTGCAGGACTTCGGCCGCGACGCCGATTGGCTCGGCGAGCCGGGCGCGGCCGGAGTGCGATCGACTGCCGCGGCGTGAGTGCGGTATAACCACAACCACCCAGAAGGCGAGGTAGCCGTGGCGAAGTCCTGGCGGGTCGGCGTGATCGGCGGCGGGCTGGGCGGGCTGGCGGCTTCGTGTACGCTGGCGGCCCGCGGTTACTCGGTCGTCCTATTCGAGAGAAGCCCCTGGCTCGGCGGCAAGGCCGCGGTCCTGAACGAAGCCGGCTTCCGCTTCGACATGGGGCCGACCATCCTGACCATCCCGGACGTACTGCGCCGTGTCTTCGCCGAGGCCGGCCGGCGCCTGGAGGGCTACCTCGACCTCGTCCGCCTCGACCCGCAGTGGCGCTGCTTCTTCACCGACGGCAGCAAGCTCGACCTGTTCGCGGACGTTGAGGCGATGGCGACCAACCTCGACGCCTATGCCCCGGGGTCGGGGTCGGGGTATCGGGCGTTCCAGGCGCTTTCCGACCGGCTGCACCGCATCTCCGACGACTACTTCTTCTGGAAGTCGATCGGCGGCATCGGCGACATGATCGACTTGAAGGCCGGGTTCTCGCCGAAGATACTTGGCGATGTGTTGAGCATGCGCATGGGCCGGTCGGTCGCCGGGACGGTGCGGAAGTTCGTGCCGGATACTCGCGTCGCGCAGATGCTCGACCACTTCACCCAGTACGTTGGCTCGTCGCCTTACGGCTCGCCGGCGGTGCTCTGCGGCATCGCGCACATGCAGTCCAGCGACGGCGTCTGGTATCCGATGGGCGGCACGCGAGCCGTCCCCGAGGCGCTGGTAAAGCTGGCCACGGAACTCGGCGTGGAGCTGCGACCCGGCGTCGGAGTGAAGCGGATCGTTACGAATGATGCCGGCGACACGGTCCTCGGCGTCGAGACCGACACCGGCGAGCGGGTCGGGCTGGCGGCCGTGGTGTCCAACGCCGACTCCGTGCGGACACACCGCGAGTTGGTCAACGGCGCCGCCCCTCGGGCGGTCCGTCGGTTCGAGAACCGCCGCGGCTATGAGCCGGCCTGCTCCGGCGTCGTCCTCTACCTCGGCTTGAAGAAGGCATACGACCACCTCCTGCACCACGACTTCGTCTTTTCCCGTGACGCCGAAGAGGAGTTCGACTTCATCTACCACAAAGGCGAGCCGGCGCCAGACCCGACGTGTTACCTGTGCGCCCCGGCCCGCACCGAGCCGGCCGTCGCCCCGCCCGGCGGCGAGGCACTGTACGTCCTCGTCCACACGCCGTACCTGCGACAACACCACGACTGGACGCGGATGCTGCCCGAATACCGGCGCGTAATCCTCGACAAACTCAGGACCACCGGACAGATGCCGGATATTGAGGACCGAATCGTCTACGAGTCGGCGCTGACGCCGCAGGACATCCACGACCGCTACCGGGTGCTGAACGGGGCGATCTACGGACTGGCGAGCCACGGCAAGTGGTTCGGGGCTTTCAAGCCGGCCAACCGCTCGCCGGACCTGAAGGGCCTGTACCTCGTCGGCGGCTCCGCCCACCCGGGGCCGGGGATGCCGTTGGTCCTCATGTCCGGGTGGATCGCCGCCGACACGCTCGACCAGGACCACGCCGCCCCGAAGGCCCGGCCCGCACTGACGGAGTACGCAGCGTGATTACCGCGGAAGCCGGCCCCAGAACGATGGAGTCTATGCCGTTGCCGACCCGGTGGGAGTGGCTGGCCCGTGGGTTCCGCAAGTACGCCACGCGGTACGTCCGCCGGCACTTCCACGCCGTCCGGCTGTCGCGGGCCAGCGCCCCGGTCCCGACCGGCGACGCGCCACTGCTCGTCGTCCTCAATCATCCGTCGTGGTGGGATCCCCTGCTCTGCTTCGTCCTGTCGCACCTCTTCCCCGACGGCCGCGAGCACTACGCCGCGATCGACGCGGTTGCGGTCCAGAAGTACCGGTTCTTCACCCGGCTCGGCTTCTTCGGGGTAGACACCTCGTCGTTGCGCGGCGGCGCCGCGTTCCTGCGCACCGCGAGTACAATCCTGTCCGCGCCGAACCGCATCGTCTGGGTCACGGCGCAGGGCCGGTTCTCGGACGTGCGGGCGCGGCCGCTGGGCCTGCGGCCGGGTGTCGGCCACGTCGCCGCCCGGCTCGACCGTGGGCTGATCCTGCCGCTCGCCGTGGAGTACCCCTTCTGGACCGAGCGGACCCCGGAAGCCCTTGCCCGGTTCGGAGAACCGATAGATGTGCGCGAGGCTCCCGGCCGGTCCGGCAAGGACTGGACGCAGCGGATCGAGGACGCTCTGACCGAGACGCTCGACGACCTCAGCGCCGAGGCGATGACCCGCGACCCGGACCGGTACACGACGCTGCTCGACGGCAAGACCGGCGTCGGCGGCGTGTACGACCTCTGGCGGCGAACGAAGTCCTGGTCACGCGGCGAGCGGTTCGACGCCTCCCACGGCGGCCGGCCGTGACGGCGCTGATCGCCCTCGCCCTGGCCGCCCTACCCGCACTCTTCTTCCTGCGGAACGCCCAGCTCTTCCGGCCCCCGCCGGCGATCCAGCCCGGCCCCCCGCCGCGCGTCTCCGTCCTGATCCCCGCCCGCAACGAGGAACAGTCCATCGGCCCGTCCGTCGAGTCGGTCCTGGAGAGCATCGGCGTCGAGCTGGAAGTCATCGTCCTGGACGACCACTCGGAGGACCGCACCGCCGAGATCGTGCGGGCGATCGCCGCGCGAGACTCGCGGGTGCGGCTGGAGACGGCCCCTTCATTGCCGGATGGATGGTGCGGCAAGCAGTGGGCGTGCTACACCCTCTCGAAACTCGCTCGCTATCCGGTACTGACGTTCCTGGACGCCGACGTTCGGCTTACCCCCCTGGCGCTGGCGCGGATGCACGGCTTCCTGCGGTCGTCTGGCG
>DASSAT010000754.1:0-4829 GCA_035699305.1 Fimbriiglobus sp.
GTCGCGGCCCCGACGGTGGCCCCGAACAGGTCCACCTCCGGCGGGTACAGGTAGTACGGCACCGGGCTGCCCGGCAGGCACTTGCCGGCACTGGTGTCGTACCGCTCGAGCGGGTTGGACGCCAGTTTGGCCGGCCAGAGCAGCACGTCCTTGTAGAAGTACAGCGCCGAGACGATCGGCTGCGTGATCCCGAGATCCCAGCCGTACCGCTCGCTGTTCTTCTCCTCGAAGTACAGCCGCCGGTGGACGACGTAGTCCGGTTCCAGCAGCGACCGCATCGCCGGATACCCCTCGCGGACCGGCTTCGATACGTAGGGGGTGCCGACCGGGACGATCGTTTCGAGCGGCGGGACCTCGAAGTAGGACGCCGGCGGTGCCTCCCGGGGCCGGGACGTCGGTTCGCTCTTGAGCCGCTCCCGCTCCCGCTCCCGCTCCTCGCTCTTCAGCTCCTCGACCAGCCGGCGGAGGAGTTGCTCGTCGCCCTCCAGCCGGGCCACTTCGCGGCGAGTCCGGCCGCCGGGGGGCGTGCTGGTCGGCGGGGTCGTCGGCTCGTCCGACTTCTCCCGCGGCTTGGTGAGCGGCTCGATCTTGCCCGGCGGCTGGGCGCTGTCGGCCGGCTTCCGGAACAGGATCACCCGGCCCGGGACAGCTGGCTGGGACGCCGGCGGCGCCGGCACCGGCGGGAGCGCCGGTGGCTGGGCCGCCGCCCCGGCCGCTGCCGCGACCAGCACCGCCAGGCTAATCCCCGTCCGCCGCGGAGTGGTCCGCCACGGAGTAGTTCGGCGCTTCCTGCGTGATAGCGATGTCATGCGGGTGGCTCTCCTGGACCGAGGCGCCCGTCACCTGGATGAACCGGGCCTTGGCCCGCAGTTCCTCCAAGTTGCGCGCCCCGGCGTACCCCATCCCGGCCCGAAGGCCGCCGACCAACTGGAAGACGAACGGGGCCAGCGCCCCCTTGTACGGAACCCGCCCCTCGATTCCCTCCGGCACCAACTTGCCGCCCTTGCCGTCGGCCTGCTGGTAGCGGTCGGCCGAGCCGGCTCCCATCGCTCCGAGCGACCCCATCCCGCGGTATACCTTGAACGACCGGCCGCGGTACAGGATCGTTTGCCCCGGGCTTTCGGCCAGCCCGGCGAACAGCCCGCCGATCATCACCGCGTGCGCCCCGGCCGCCAGCGCCTTGGTGACGTCGCCCGAGTACCGGATGCCGCCGTCGGCGATCAGCGGGACGCCGGTCCCGGCCAGCCCCCTCGCGACGGCCGCGATCGCCGAGAGCTGCGGCACCCCGACCCCGGAGACGATCCGGGTGGTGCAGATGCTGCCCGGTCCGATGCCACACTTCACTGCGTCGGCCCCGGCGTCGGCCAGGGCTTGCGCCCCTTCCGCCGTCGCCACGTTCCCCGCGATCAGGTCGATCGGGTAGCGCTTGCGCAGCTCCCGCACCGTCTCCACCACGTTGCGGCTGTGGCCGTGGGCGGAGTCCACCACCAGCACATCCACCCCCGCCCGGATCAGCGAATCCGCCCGCTCGTAGTCGTGGACCCCGACCGCCGCCCCGACCCGCAGCCGGCCCCGCGCGTCTTTACACGCGTTCGGGAAGTTCTGCGTCTTGTCGATGTCCTTGATCGTGATCAATCCCTTCAGTCGGTATTGATCGTCCACCAGGAGAAGTTTCTCCACCTTATTTCGGGTGAGGATGCGCTCGGCGTCGTCCAGGGTGGTGTGCTCCGGGGCGGTGACAAGCCCGTCCTTGGTCATCACCTCGGCGATCTTCTGGTTGTTGTCGGCCAGGAACTTCAGGTCCCGGCGGGTGAGGATGCCGCGGAGCTTCTTGTCCGGCCCGACGGTGATCGGCACCCCGCTGATCCGGTGGTGCTGCATGATCTTCCGCGCCGCCCCCACCGTCTCGTCCGGCGACAGGGTGATCGGATCGACGATGATGCCGTTCTCGCTCCGCTTGACCTTGTCCACCTCCGAGGTCTGGGCCGCCACGGAGAGGTTCTTGTGGATGACGCCGATGCCTCCCTCCTGGGCCAGCGCGATGGCCAACTCGCTCTCAGTGACGGTGTCCATCGGCGAGGAGAGGATCGGGCAGTTGATCCGCACGTTACGGGTGAGCTGGGTGCGGACGTCCACCTCCTTGGGGACGACCTCGCTGTAGCCCGGCTCCAGCAGCACGTCGTCGAAGGTGATGCCCTGGTAGGCGATGCGGTCGTGCATGGCCGGCCCCCGGAGGTCGTGGGTGGGAAATGGAGATGGGGCATTATAGGAGGGGCGAAATGACGCCGTCGATGCCAACCCCTGGGACCGCGGCCGTCCCGGCCGCTCTTGCTATGCACGTCGCGGGCGGAGCAAGAGCGGCCGGGACGGCCGCGGTCCCAGGGGTCACGCCGCCGGCTCGATCGTGACGCCCAGCGTGCACGCACCGTCGTCCTTGCGCGTGGGGTCGGGGCCGCAGCTCTTGATCTGGTCGGCCTTCAGCTCGGCCACCTCCAGCGGCCCGACCCAGACGACGCTGCGGCCCTTCTCGTGCGCCTCCAGCATCAGCTCGACGCACCGCTCCGCCGTGTAGCCGAACACCACCCGCAGCACCGCGATCACGAAGTCCATGGTGTTCACGTCGTCGTTGTGCAGGACCACCGCGTAGGGCGGCTGCCGCTCCGTGCGGGTGTCGGTCTCCTCGGTAGGCAATGCTTCGGTCGCGGCCATGAGCGGTTCCCTTCCGATGGTCGGCAGCGCAAGGCGTAACCGTCACTGTACCCCGGCGCGGCCCGGGGTGAAATCCCCCTCGGCGGGCGGCGTCATCCAGGTAAGCCGCCCCCGGTTGCCGCCGCCCGGCCGACCGGGGACAATCGGGCACGTCCGTTCCCGTCATCCGAGGTATTCCGCCATGACCAGGTTCGCCGTCCGGGCCGCGGCAACCGCCGCCGCGGCCGCCTTCATCGCCGTCCTCCTCCTCGGGCCGAGTCCGCGGCCGGCGGCCGCCGACCCGCCCGCGCCGCCGCCGGGCCTCCAGCGGGTGCCGGCCGACGCCGCCCTCTTCGCCCACGTGGACGTGGCCGCCCTCTGGCCGAGCAAGCTCGGCGAGTCGCTCCGGTCGGCCAAGGCGCTGCAACTCGAGAAGGCACTCGCCAAGATCAAGGCCGAGTCCGGCGTCACCCCGGACATGATCAAGTCGATCACCATGTTCTTCCCGCAACTCAAGCAGCCGGGCGACTTCGAGTCGCCGATCTTCCACGTCGCCTTCCTCAAGCCCTACGACAAGGCCAAGGTCGTCGAGGGCTTGAGGAAGCAACTGGACAAGGGCGACAAGCTGACTGAACCCGAGCCGGGCGTCTACACGCTGATCCCAGCCCGAACCGGTGGCCGCGAGAACAAGGAGGGCGAGGCGCAGTTCACGATTAACCTGACCGACCCGATGGCGATCGCCGTCGCCGGGAAGGGGAATCAGAAGTACCTCAAGGCCGCCCCGGCCGCGACCGACGGTCCGCTCACCCCGGCCCTCAAGGCCGCCGCGGCCGGGGCGACCGCCACGCTCGGGGTCAACTTCGCCGCCCTGCCGGACGAGATTCGCGGCGAGGACGTGCCGGCCGAGGTCCGGCCGTTCCAACCGCTGTTCAAGATGGATGCCCTGATCGCCACCGGCAAGCTGGACGGGGAGACGATCAAGTTCGACGTCCGGTTCCGCAGCGAACAGAAGTCCAAGACCGCCGAGGCGGAGAAGTCCCTGGCCGCCGGGCTGTTCCTGGCCCAGACCGCGCTGGGGGCCGCGCTCAAGAACCTGGAGCAGAGCAAGAAGGAGGACGAGAAGGCGGCGCTGCCGCTGGTCCGGGAGGTCGCCGAGATCCTCAAGACGGTCAAGATCGCGGTGGACGGCCCCGACGCTGTGGCGACGGCGACGGTGAAGACGGACCTGCCGATCAGCTCGTTCCTTCAGGCGGTGTTCGGCGGGGTGACCGGTCCCCGGGCGGCCGCCGCCCGGGCGCAGAGCCAGAACAACCTCAAGCAGCTCGCCCTGGCCCTGCACAACTACCACGACACCTACGGCGGGTTCCCGCCGGCCGCGCTGGTGGACCGCCGCGGCAAGCCGATGCTCTCCTGGCGCGTGATGATCCTGCCGTTCGTCGAGCAGAACGAACTCTACCAGCAGTTCAAGCTCGACGAGCCGTGGGACTCCGAGCACAACAAGAAGTTGCTCGCCAAGATGCCCAAGCTGTACGCCCTGCCGGCGGAGGCCAAGGACGGTGAGACGCTGACGCACTACCAGGCGTTCGTCGGCAACGGGGCTGTCTTCGATCCGATCCGGACGTGCAAGATTCAGTCCATCACCGACGGCACGTCGAATACGGTGCTGGTGGCGACCGCGGCCAAGGGGGTGCCGTGGACCAAGCCGGACGACATCCCGTTCGACCCGAAGGCGGACCCGCGGACGCTGCTGCACATGGCCGAGAACGGGTGCAGCATCGCGCTGGCCGACGGGTCGGTGCGGTTCATCGCCAAGACGATCGACCCGGCCGTGTTGAAGGCCGCGATCACCAAGAGCGGCGGGGAGGTGATTAACTTCGACCAGTGATCTCCGCCCGGTAATCAGTACTCAGTATGCTCTGTTGAAATGTTCGTGATGTGACGGCCCGGTCTTCAGCCCGAAGGGCTGGGAGTTCTCAGCCCAGGGCAACGCCCTGGGGAGCAGGCCAACCGCACCGGAGCCCTGAAAGGGCGATACACGGCCACGCGGTCTCGCCCTTTCAGGGCTGCGGAGGTGGGGCCGCGTCCCCAGGGCGATGCCCTGGGCTGAGGACTCCCAGCCCTTCGGGCTGAAGACCGGGCCG
>DASSAT010000755.1:0-3880 GCA_035699305.1 Fimbriiglobus sp.
CTCGCTCCGCGAGCGGGTTCCCAAGACCGCTCGCGGAGCGAGCGGACTACACTTATGACCGCCGAACTGACGATGCAGGTCGCCCAGGTCGTCCCGTGTACCGAGGCGGAAGGCCCCGGGCGGCGGTTCGCGGCCTGGTTCCAGGGCTGCCCGCTGCGGTGCCCCGGGTGCTGCAACCCGGAGTTCCTGCCGTTCCAGGGCGGGGAGGCGATAACTCTAAACGAGATGATCCGGTGGCTGGAGCAGGCCCGCGCGGAGGATGGGATCGAAGGGGTCTCGCTCCTCGGCGGTGAGCCGTTCGCCCACGCGGAGGCCGCCGCCGGGCTGGCAATGGCCGCCCGGCAACGCGGTTTGACTGTGATGGTCTACAGCGGGTACGCCCATGAGGAGATTCGCCGGCTGCCCGATCCGGCCGTGGCGGAGTTGCTGGCCCACACGGACATCCTGGTGGACGGCCCCTATATTCGAGAACTCCCGGACACGGAGCGGCGGTGGGTCGGCTCGACCAACCAGCGGGTTCACTTCCTGACCGATCACTACCACGCCGGCGACCCGTGCTGGCGGCAGCGGAACACGCTGGAGATTCGGGTCCGCGGCGGCGAGATCACGGCGAATGGCTTCCCTGCGCCGGGTGCGGTAGGATTGTGGAAGCCGAAGTGGGTGCGGAAGCGCTGACGACATGACGACCGCCGCCGAACCGCCGACCGATTCGCCCGGCCCGCCGGCGGTGTCGCGGTTCGAGTACAACCTGTTGCGCATCCTGCGGTTCCTGCTCGGCCACACCCCGGCGGAGCAGGCCGCACCCCTCGTCTACGCCAAGTTCAGTCCGCCGCCGCCGTGCCTGAGTCGGACCTGCGTGCGGTTGGTCCAGGACATGCTCGGCAAGGGGCTGGTCATCCACCTCGTCCGGGCCGGGGGGTGGCGGCGGGAGCGGTTCCTGAAGGGGAACCAGCCGGTCGAGGGCCGCGTCTGGGAGAGGGTGCCGCTCGACGTCCGCCGGCTGGAGTTCGGCGAAGACACGCTCGGCTTCCTCTACTGGCTCGCCGCCGAGAAGCCGACCGAGACCCGGAACGACTGGGACGCCCCGCCGGAGGGGCTGTCGGCCGCGGACGAGCTGTTCCTGGCCGTAGCGCTCGACGCACTCCGGGTGCTGCCGGACGTGTTCCCGTCGCTGACGGCCAAGGCGGCGTTCCGGCAGAACCCACTCTGCTGGCTGATCTCACCGGGCGACTTCGCCGCCGACGAGCCAGCGCCGCCGGCGTTCGACCCCTGGTTGACCGGCACCCGGGCCGCGATCCTGGAGTGCTTGCAGCCGATGTTGACGCAGCGCTGGGTCCGCAGCGAGCGCGGCAAGGGTCAGGTCGGCGACTGGAGGCGGATGCGGCAGCAGGGCCGGGCGGAGTCGGCGGCCCTCGCCGCGTTCCTGGCGGCTGCCGAGAAGGCGGCCCGGCCGGACCTGGCTCGGTTCGTGCTGCGGAGCGCGTCGGCCGTCTTCACCAGCGAACAGGCGCCGGCGTTCTGGACCGGCGGTCTCCAGGGGACCGGCCCGCCGCGATTGGCCGACCGGCTAGAGACCCAGCGCGCGGCCCTGGCCTTGCCGCGGCAACTGGAGACGCTGCAACGCTGGGAGCGGAGGGCCAGGTCGGTCGGGTACTTCGACGACGACTATCAGGCGAGCCAGCTCTGGAAGGCCGACTGGGAGGCCGCCAGCGGCGACGTGATCGCCGCCCGGGCGCACCGGGTACTGGAGCAACTGGAGCCGCTGCGGACGTGACCGCCGGACCAACGAGGAGAGCCACATGAGCCGGGCCTACCGCATCACCGTAAAGGAGTCGCTCACCCGCGAGTTGAAAGGCTCCGACGAGATCGCCACCAAGCTGGAGGTGCTGGAAATCCTTCCCCCGGAGCAGATGGCCGGGCTGCTCGCGGAGGAACTCAAGAACCGCGGGTTCGAGGAGCAGGGGGACGGCACTCTGGTCCGCAGGGACGGCAAAGTGACGGTCACGGTCGAACCCTGCACCGGCGAGGTGACGGTCAAGTCCGAGTCCGGCGAGACGGTATCGCTCGAAGCCAAGCGGGAGACGACCGGGTACGACGACATCGGCCCCGGGGAGAAGGGCATCCGCGAGCGGGTCCGCGACCAGATCCGGCAGGAACTGGAGAAGAAGGCCGAGCGCGAGACCGAGCGGCTCCAGACTCAGGCCACCCAGGAACTGGAGCGGAGGCTCGAAGAACTTCAGCCCGAACTCGGCGCGGTCGTCAACAAGATCACCCGCGAGGCGCTCAAGCAGAAGGCCCAGCAGCTGGGCACCGTCCGAGAGATCGCCGAGGACGAGGAGACCGGCAACCTGACGATCAAGGTGGAAGTGTAGCGGTGAGCGATGAGCTTTGAGCGGTGAGCCAGCAGCCGAAAGCTGAGTGTCGCTAATCCCCTGTCTGGCTCAATGCTCACCGCTCACCGCTGAGAGCTTTTTCGATATGAGCGTCTTCATCCCCGAGAAGGACCTGCCCGCTTCGCTGACCCCGCAGGAGGCGGTCGAGGCGGCGTACTCGGCCGAGATGGCTGAGGTCGCCGGGCACCTGGTCCGCGGGCTGCCGAGCCTGGTCGAGTGCGACAAGGAACTCGCCCCGTACCTGTTCGTCAACCTGCGGGCGCGGCTCAAGGACCGGAACCTGCGGTGCATCTACCTCAACGGCCGGCCGCGGGAGGGCGAGCAACCGGGCGGGCCGATGCCGGTCGGGCTGATCGGCACCATGATCTCTCAGCTCCGCGAGGCCGTCCGCGGGGCGGTCGAAAAGCGCGTCGTCGTGCTGCCGCACCTGGACCTGCTCACCACCAGTCAGGGCGGGCTGACCGGCGAGGCGCGGGAGGTGATCCCGCTGCTGTACGAGAACCCGGAACTCGTCTGGCTCGGGTTCAAGGACCCGTCGTTCCCGCTGCCGAAGGTGATCGAGAACCTGTTCCCACACCGCACCAGCATCCTCGGCATCAGCCGCAGCCGGCTGCGTCACCTGATCACACAGAAGGAGGCTCGCAAGTTCGGCCAGCAGTTCAACCCCTGGCAACTTTACAAGTTCGTCTCCGGGGTCAACGCCGTCCGGCTGCGCAAGCTCCTCTCTACCTTGGAGGGGGAGGACTACCCCGCCGAGCCGAAGCAGGCGTACCGCCACCTGCGACAGGCGACCCTCACCGGCGCGCTCGAAATCCCCGACGTGGACCTCGACCGAGACATCGGCGGCTACGACAAGACCAAGAAGCAGCTCCGTCAGGAAATCCTCGACGTTCTGCAGAAGCGGGATAGTTCGACCAGCCCGGAGGAGATCGCCCGGTACGAGGACCTGATCCCACGGGGGATGATCTTCTGGGGGCCGCCGGGGACCGGGAAGACGTTCTTCGCCAAGGCGATCGCCACGTCCATCGGCGCCGCGATCACCATCGTTTCCGGTCCCGAGCTGAAGTCGAAGTGGGTCGGGGAGTCGCTGCCATACGAGGAGCCCGTACTCGTATTGGTTAACGGCGTACAGCGCCGCCTCCCGATCGGGGAGTTGGTCGAGAACCACCGTGACGGCGACGATGTGCGGGCGTGGACCGTGCGGGACGACGGGTCCGCCGAACTGGCCCCCGTTACCGGTTTCCTCAAGCACCGCGGGCCTGATTACATCGACGTACTCACGACGGAAACCGGTCGGCAGGTTCGGGTCACCGGCGGCCACAGCCTGTTCATCCAGAAGGACGGCGAGTTAGCCGAGGTCTTCGCCGAGCAGGTCGAACCGGGGGTCACTCGGGTGGCCGTGCCGCTGCGACTCGTTGCCCCGGAGTCCGTCGAACGACTCAACGTGCTCGACCTTCTTGCCGGGCGCGAGGACGTCCGGGTGCAAG
>DASSAT010000756.1:0-2209 GCA_035699305.1 Fimbriiglobus sp.
CTCTCCTCGTCTCCCCCTCTGGTTTCGACCCCTCTTGTCTTACTTCTGCCGGAACACCCACATGCCGAACCCGACCGCCAGGATGCCCAGCACGGTCAGGCCGACCGGCAGGTACAGCAGCCGGGTGGCGTCCGCCCCGGGCTTCATCTCGTAGCGGCCGTAAGCCTTGTCCGGGATGGTCACCACCGGCCGATCGCGCAGCCAGTCCAGGGTGGCGACGAACAGATCGGCGGGCTGGTTCGGCCGGCGAGCGGGGGGCGGGTCGGCGAAGAACGTGCCGCTGCCGTACACCGCCACACGCGCGGTCGGGGCCGCCTCGCCCGCCGACGCATCGGCGGGCATCTCGGACACCAGCACCGACAGCACCCGTGGGTCGCCGGTAAGTTCGCGTTCGCCCCGCAGTTGCTTGTTCTCGGGCCGGAGCAGCTCTCGCCACCGCCGGGTCGGGTTGATCAGCGGGTCCGTCTCCAGCCAGGTGAACCGGTCGGGGACGGTCACGAACAGCGGCTCGACGCGACGCGGACCGCGCGCGGGGCCGGCTGGCATTACCTTCCGGCAGTCCGGCATCACCAGGGGCCGGCGGAGGAACGCTAGTGCCAGCGGGTTGCGCGACTGCACCAGCGTGGCACTCAGGGCGGTGATCGCCTCGTTGTACGTGACCCCCTGCAGAGGCTCGTTGTACAGGTACTCCTGCCCGAGCTGGACGCCGAAGGTGTTGAGTAGCATGTCCTCCAGGCCGGTGCCGATCACCCCCATGTTGTCCGTCGGCCGCGGGTGCGGGCTGGTCAGGACGATCAGCTTGCCCTTCTTCTTGCCGCCCGGCCGCGGCTCGGCCATGTACTTGGCAATCGCCTCGGCCTGCTCCTTGGGCAGCGTCGCCGTCGGGTCGGCGACGACCAGCACCGTGGCGTCGTCGGGCACCTTCGGGGCAGTCAGGTCGAACGTCAGCGGCCGCACGTCCACGTTGTTCTTCGCCATCGCCTCGCGGATCGCCGTGGCGGTTCGCACCCCGGCCGGCCGCACCTGATCGACGGCCGGCGGCGGCGCGATCTCCAGTTCGCCGTGCCCCTGGGTGAAGTAGACGACCGGCCTGGTCTTCCCTTCGGAGAGGAACAGCAGCTCCCGGGCCAGCCGGGCCTCGCCCTGGAAGACCATGTGCGACGAGCGGCCGTCCGACTCCTGGCTGGACAGCTCCGACCCGCGGATGAACGACGCCCGGGCCGCGGCCCCGCCCTCGCCGGCCACCAGCAGGATGCCCAACTGCTGCCGGTCGAACTGCGGGTAGGTGTTGGACAGCCGGTCGATCTCGTCCTTATCCAGCGACGGGTTGAGGAACCGGACCCGGAACTTGGCCGGGTCCACCTCCTGGGCGGCGGTCAGCAGTCGGCGGGAGTCCTCGACCACCCGGATCATCTCCGCGTCCCGGCCGGCCCCTTCGTACAGGGTACTGTACGCAGTGACCGGCTGGTCCAGCCCGGCGATCAGCTGCCGGGTGGAGTCGTGCAGGGTGAGGGTGTAGACCCCGCCAGAGGTGGTGTCGAGCTGGTTGGGCACCCGCAGGGCGGCGAAGACGTTGCCGGCCGTCAGCAGCAGCAGTAGCAGCAGTGCCGACAGCCCGAGATTGGAGCCGTACACCAGCCGGCGGAGCAGCGGGTTGTTGCGCTCCTCGGCGCGGGCCGGCTGGGACGCCGCGAACGCCAGTGCCGCTCCGGCGACGAACGCCAGGATCGGGCCGAGCACCCACTTCGCCTCGCCGCGCTTCCCCTGGTCGAGCCAGGCGGTGAGGCTGCCGAACCACAGGTAGAAGAACCACAGCCCGCCGAGCATCAGCACGAACCCGAACAGCCCGCCGGCCAGCAGGATCGTGCCGCGGGCGTCGGCCCGACGGTCGGCGACGTCCGGCCGGGGCACCTTCGCCAGCACCAGCCCGCCGACGCCGATCCCGACCGCCGCGCCCAGCAGCCCGATGATGCCGGCGGAGAGGTATGCCGTCTGGTTCGGGTTGGCGATGACCACGTCCGGGGCGGCGTCCGGCGCGTCGGCCTTCACCTCGGGCTTCGCGGCGTTGAACCCCTTGACGAGGTAGTACCCGCCGACCGCGAGGCAGACCAGGCCGACGGCGATCAGGGCGACGGCGACCGGGCCGCGGTTGGCGGCGACGTAGTCGGCCACCGGGGCCGGGGCGGTGGTCGGCACGTCGGGGGTGTCG
>DASSAT010000757.1:0-2726 GCA_035699305.1 Fimbriiglobus sp.
CGAAGCTCCGCTTCGCGGGTCGAAGGCGCAAAGCAGAGCTTTGCGAACTGCGTTCCCAAGCAGAGCTTGGGAACGAGAAGACTGAGGCCGGACGACCGCGCCGCCACATATCCGGGTCCGACCGGACCCGTCCACGTCACCTACATCGGCTGATGGGAGGGGGCGAATTGTGCCGATTGTAGGGGACACGGCGACCTGTCGTTCCGGCGATGCTCCGTCACCGCCTCAAGGTGCCCTCATGCCCCAGACCGCCCGCCGGCCGCTCCGGCTCGAACGGCTCGAAGACCGCGCCGCCCCGGCGGTTTTGGCGGCTCTCACCGCCGGCACCCTGACCGTCACCACCGACGACGCCGACCAGCGGCTGGCGATCGACCTCGACCCGCTCACCGGACAGGTCGTCGTCCGCGACTCGGGGCTGGAGGTCGGCCGGTTCGCCGGCATGACGCGGTTGGTCGTCGCGTCGGGGGCTGGGAACGACCGGATCGAGGTCGCGCCGGCGGTGACCCAGCCGGCCGAGATCGACGCCGGCGACGGGCGCAACGTGGTCCGGGCCGGCGGCGGCCCCACGACCATCACCGGCGGCGATGGGGTGGACAAGTTCGCGGCCGGCCCGGCCGGGGCTATCCTCCAGTCCGGCGGCGGCACCGACCGGCTCGTCGGCGGGAGCGGCCCGGACACCTTCGACGGCGGGGCCGGACCGGACCGGCTCATCCACGTCGAGCCGATCGACGCCGTTGTCCCGGACCTGGAAGACCTGATCGCCCCGCTGCCGGACCTGCTGGCCGGGCCGGCCGTCACGGTAACAGCCCAGGCGACGCTCAGCGCCGACGAGGTCCGCATCCTCCTGGACCGGGCGACGGCTGCCACCGCCAGCCGCGACGCGATCATCGCCGTGGTGGACCGCAACGGCCGCATCCTCGGCGTCCGGGTGGAGGACCAGGTCAGCGCGGCGATCACCGCCGACACCGCGACACTGGTGTTCGCCGTGGACGGGGCGGTGGCCAAGGCCCGCACCGGCGCGTTCTTCGGCAACAACCAGGCGCCGCTCACCTCGCGGACGATCCAGTTCATCAGCCAATCCACGATCACCGAACGGGAGGTGAACTCGAACCCGAACGTCACCGACCCGAACTCGCCGCTGCGCGGGCCGGGGTTCGTCGCCGCGGTCGGCCTCGGCGGACACTTCCCGCCGGGGATCGCCAACACCCCGCCGGTGGACCTGTTCGCCATCGAACACACCAACCGCGACTCGACCGCACACCCCGGCCCCGACCGCATCAAGGGGACGGCCGACGACGTGACGCTGCCGTCCCGGTTCAACATCGACCCGGCGTTCGTCCCGCCGGGTCAGGCACTCTTCCCGCCGGACTCCTACGGCGTCACCTCCGGCGTGCTGCCGACGGCCCAGAGCCGCGGCATCGCCACCCTGCCGGGCGGCATCCCGATCTTCAAGAACGGCCAGGTGGTCGGCGGGATCGGCGTCTTCTTCCCGGGGCGGACCGGGTTCGCCACCGAGGAGAACTCGTCGGCCAGCACCACCTTCGACCGGACCAAGCCGGACCGCACCCTGGAGGCCGAGGTCATCGCGTTCGCGGCGGTCGGCGGTAGCTCCGGGGCCGGCTTCCCGATCGGCCAGTTCGGCGACGCCCCCGCCCTGCCGGCCGGGTTCGACCTGCCGTTCGCCCGGATCGACCTGGTCGGCATCACCCTGGACGTGTTCGGTCCCGGCGGCGTCCAGGGGCCGGAGAACCTGGTCGAGTACGCGCTGGCGCGGTTCCAGGTCGGCAGCCGGACGCAGGGGGTGGACTTGCCGGTCGGCGCGGGCGGGGAGCTGGCGCGGGCCGGGCTGCCGGTGCCGGAGGGGTGGCTGGTGGTGCCGCACGACGGCGTCGGCATCACCGCGGCCGAGGTCCGCGACATCATCCTCCGCGGGTTCACCCAGGCGACCCGCACCCGAGCGGCGATCCGGGAGATCGGCAGCTTCGCCCGGATGGTGTTCGCCGTCACGGACCTCAACGGCAACGTGGTCGGGCTGTACCGGATGCCGGACGCCACGGTCTTCTCGATCGACGTGGCCGTGGCCAAGGCCCGCAACGTCGCCTACTACGCTGACGCCGCCCGGCTCCAGCCGATCGACCAGGTGCCGGGGGTGCCGCCGGGGACGGCGTTCACCAACCGCACGTTCCGCTACCTCGCCCAGCCGCGGTTCCCGGAGGGGATCGACGGCAAGCCGCCGGGTCCGTTCTCGATCCTGCTCGACGGCAACGCCGACCCGATCACCGGTCGGCTCAACGGTGCGCCACTGCCGGCGTCGGCGTTCCAAAGTGTCTACGGGTACGACTCGTTCAACCCGCAGACCAACTTCCGCGACCCGGCGAACGTGCTCAACCAGAACGGCATCGTCTTCTTCCCCGGCAGCGCGCCGCTGTACCGGTCGGGTCGGACCGGGGCGCCGCCAGCGCGGATCGGCGGGTTCGGGGTGAGCGGCGACGGAGTGGACCAGGACGACGTGGTGACGTTCGCGGGATCGACCAACTTCGGGGTGCCGCTGAGTCTGTTGCGCGCCGATCAGGTGTCGGTCGCCGGGGTCCGGCTGCCGTACCAGAAGTTCAACCGCAACCCCGAGGGGGGCATCCCGCACTGAAATCTTGTTCCCTCCTCCCTTGGGGGGGGGTCGAGTGGGGGGGGTAGCTTCTGGTTCCCTCCCCCCTTGGGGGGGAGGGAAA
>DASSAT010000758.1:0-3903 GCA_035699305.1 Fimbriiglobus sp.
CCCCCACCCCAACCCTCCCCCCCAAGGGGGGAGGGAGGAAGAAGATCCGCCAGAAAGTAACTAAAAATGCTCTATTGGGGTTCGGCCGTCACCGCCTCGGGCGTTGGCTTCGGCGGGAAGGTCGGATGCGTCCCCGGCCCGGCCAGTCGGGGGGCATGGAACCGCGCTTTGAGATGGTCCCAGTCGAGGAACATCCGGCCCCCCTTGATCTCGTGCTGCTTCTGGAACTCCATGAGCAGCGTCAGGATCGCGTGATCGACCAGCCGTAACTGGTCCAGATGGACGTGCAGGTTGGACCCGTTCGGTACGCTGTCCAGCACCTCGGCTAGCTTCGGCAATCGGAGGAACGTGCCCGCCCCCTCCAGGTGCAAATGGACCCGGTTGTGATCCGGTTCGTCGTGCCGTTCGATCCCCAGGTGAGAGAACATCCACAAGAGCTTGACCGCCGAGAGGACCACGCCGAGGACAACCCCCGTCAGCAGGTCGGCGGAAACGATCCCGATAGCCGTGGCGGCGAAGATCAGCGCCTCGGTACGGCTCACCTTCCAGAGCCGCGCCAGGCCGGGCAGGTTGACCAGTTTCCACCCGGTATAGACCAGGATGGCCGCCAGGGCCGCCAGCGGGATACGCGACAGCACGCCCGGGAACAGGGACACGAACAGCAGCAGCCAGACGCCGTGCAGGATCGTACTGAGGCGGGTCTTCGCGCCGGCGTCCACGTTGGCCGACGACCGGACGATCACTCCGGTCATCGGCAAGGCTCCGAGCGCCCCACTGACCATGTTGCCGACCCCCTGGGCGGCCAACTCCTTGTCGTAATTCGTCCGCGGGCCGGTGTGCCGGGTGTCCACCGCCGTCGAGCAGAGCAGCGTCTCGGCGCTGGCGATCAAGGCGAACACCACGGCCGCCTTCAAGACCAGGCCGCTGAACACCATCTCCCACCCCGGCCAGTTGGAGGCGACCGGCGCCAGTCCATCGAGCAGGTTGGCCGACACCGCGACGCGCTTCACCCCCAGGCCGCCGTGGTCGTCCACCGGCGGGCCGCCGACAATACCGAGTATCTCCAGCGCGGGCCGACCGAACTCGTTGACGAGTACCCCCAGGATCACCGCCACCACCGCCGCCGGAATGAACTTCAGCCGGGTCGATTTGGTCAGCAGAGTCCAGAAGCTCAGCACGAGCAGGGTGAGCAGCCCGATCAGGGCGGCGGCGGAGTGGCTGGCCTGGCTACCGGGCGGGGGGACGAACCCCTTCCAGATCGCCTGCGGGATGGTGGCCAGCCCCGCGACAACCCCCGCGGGCGGGAGGTCGTCCACCATAACGTGAAACTGCTTGGCGATGATGGTAATGCCAATCCCGGCCAGCATTCCGCCGACCACCGCCGGCGAGACGGCCCGGAACCACTGGCCGAGTCGGAACACCCCCGCCAGAACCTGAATCACGCCGGACAGCACAATCGCCAGCCCCAACAGGGCGGCGCCGGCCACCCCGACGTATCCGGCGTCGGCCGCGTCTCGGAGGAACTGGATGACCAGGACGATCAGCCCGGCCGCAGGGCCGGACACCTGGAGCGGGCTGCCCGAGAGCGTCCCGACCAGGATGCCGCCGATAACGCCGGTGACGATCCCCGCCTCCGGCGGCAGCCCGCACGCCTGCGCGATGCCGATGCACAGCGGCAGGGCGACCATGAACGTCACCAGCGAGGCCAGCAGGTCCGCCAGCCAGGCCCGGCCGTCGCGGCCGGGGGCCGCCGTTGGGTGTTCGGACATCGGGTCACTCCTCCCCGCCGGGCGTGTAGACCGCCGCGGCGAGGCGCCGAGCGGTCCCGTTGCGGGTCAGTGGGGCCATCGACCCGCTGTCGGCGTGGCGGACCAGCGGGGCGTACTGTCCGGACTCGGCGTCGTAGGCGAACACCTGGCCGGTCTCCAGCTTGTACATCCAGGCGTGCAGTCGCAGGTCGCCGTGCGCCAGCCCGACGAGGACGGCCGGGTGCGTCCGCAGGTTCTCCAGTTGGACCAGGACGTTCTCCTGGGCCATCACCTGCCAGCGCGCGTCCTCCGGCAGGTGGGCGTACTGGGTCAGGACGATCTCGTTGCTGGCGTCGGCGTTGGTCAACCACTGCCGGACCCGGGGCATGTCCGCCAGGCCGTCCGGGTTGAGGGCCGCCTTCATCGCCCCGCAGCGGGTGTGGCCGCAGACGATGATATCCTTGACCCCCAGCCCGCGGACGGCGAACTCGATCGTCGCCGCCTCCCCGCACGACGCCCCGGGGGTGTACGGCGGGACCAGGTTGCCGGCGTTGCGGATGACGAACAGGTCGCCCGGGTCGGCCTGGCAGATCAGGTCCGGGACCATGCGCGAGTCCGAGCAGCCGATGAACAGCGCCTGCGGGTCCTGCCCGCCGACCAGTCGGCGGAACAGGTCCTCGTGGGCGCGGAAGACGTCGGACTGGAACTTGTGAATGCCGCGGATGAGTTTTTCCATTGGAGGGTTCCCCGTGTGTGTACGGATTGCGGACGATCACCGGCGGACGGCCGGAGACTGGTTAGCCGCGAGGCGCAGCCGAGCGCGGCAGGACCGGCGCGAGTTCACACGGAGGGACTAACAGCGGAAGGGACAGCCCAGCCCGTTGCGGAACGGGTCGGCGGCGGCGGCGCGCGGCAGGGCGCCGGACTTGCAGTCGGGGACGCGGGCCGGGGCGGCGGCGGAGCGCTCGGCGGCGGGGCGGCCGACGCGGCGGACGCCGCGGGCCGGGGCGGTGCACGCGGCGCCGGACTTGGTCTGCTCGGACTTCTCCTCCTCCGGCTGCCCGGTCGGGCCGGGCGGCGGGGCGGATCGGACCGGGAGGACGACCGGGGAAGCGGCGGAGAACTGCGACAGCGGACAGACGAGCATCCCGAGCGCGATCAGCGCCCGGAAGGCGAGGTGCGTCGGCCTGGGTGAGCGGGCGCCCGTCATGTCGCGGCTCAGTTCCTCGGAGTGGTCTACTCGACCGTCGGTCAATTATAGCATCGGCGCTCGCCGATCAAGCCCAGGGTTTCCCGATCCCGCCCGCGGCGGCAAATCTCCCCCGAATTTCACCACCGCTCCCAGCTCCCCGCACCACGCCCGGAACCGGCCGACGGCCCAGGGTACGATTGTCCCCTCGCTCACCCGGCGGGCCGCTTTGGCGGCGAGCACCGCTGCGTGTCGGGGCAGGTAGCGCAGCCGGTCGCGGCCGCGGACGTTCCGCCAGAACACCCGCTCCTCGTTGCACGACTGCTGTTCCAGCACCCGCCGGGCCGGCCGCTTGCCGTAAGACGCCGAGACGCGGTGCCAGACCACCGACGCCGGGTCGTACCACACTTCGTACCCGAGCCGGCGGAGGCGGAACGACAGGTCCACGTCCTCGAAGTACGCGCCGAAGTGCGCAGGGAACCCGCCGGCGGCGAGGAGGGCGCTGCGCCGGTAAAACGCCGCGGCGGCGGAGGCGCCCCAGACGGGGCCGGCCTGGCGAACCCCGAGCGGAAGCGAGGGGGTGGGGCTTAACCCCTCCCCCGGCCCCTCCCCGAAGCGGGGAGGGGAGGAAGAATCTGGCTCCCCCTCCCCGCTTCGGGGAGGGGGTTGGGGGGAGGGGTTGACCGCCTGACGCCCCCCGCTCGCCCAGACTTGTCCATGCCCCCTCTTCCGCGCATACCCGCCCGGGTCGTACTCGTCGCCGGCGCTGTCGATCAACGGCGGCAGCCCGCGGGCGAGCCGGTCGGGGTCGTTCTGCAACACCAGCGGCGCGACCGCCCCCACCCGCGGGTCGGCGAACCAGCGTAGCGCCGCGTCAGCCCAGCCGGCCGCGACCTCGGCGTCGTCGTTGAGCAGTTCGACGACCGGGGCGCTCGCGGCCGCGATCCCGGCGTTGGCCGCCGCGCA
>DASSAT010000759.1:0-4168 GCA_035699305.1 Fimbriiglobus sp.
ATGTTCAGGAAGTGTCTCATGGGAGCTTTGAGCGGTGAGCGGTGAGCGATGAGCCAGACAACGACGACCTCAACCCGGTCC
This sequence comes from Fimbriiglobus sp., assembly GCA_035699305.1. Lineage (GTDB taxonomy): Bacteria > Planctomycetota > Planctomycetia > Gemmatales > Gemmataceae > DASSAT01. The sequence continues at coordinate 82 of DASSAT010000759.1, forward strand.
GGGATCGCTCGGTCGAAGCTTCTGAAGGAACGCGATCAGCATCCTCCGGACTTCGATCACGGAGGACTCTAGTTCGGCGTGGGATGGCTGGGACAGGTAGCCGAGGTCCCGCGACAGTAACAGCTGGTACTCCAGTTCGCACGACGAGCGGACGGCGATCTGGCAGAACCGGGCGAACTCCGGGTCGCTGTTGGCACCGCAGCCCTCCGCGATGTTTGTCGGGATTGAGGCTGCGGACCGGCGCATCTGGCTCGTCAGGCCGAACAATTCTTCCCGCGGGAACGAGGCTGTCGCCTTGTAAACTGACAAGGTGAGTGCGTGAGCCTTCACCCAAAACTTGAGCGTTCGGAAGTCCCTCATCTTCCCCTCCAGGGAGCTTTGAGCGGTGAGCAAGAACCAATCTTTGTCCGGCTCACCGCTTACCGCTCACCGCTCAAAGCTTCGGTCAGGACGTCGCACCCTTCGTCGATCAGGTCGTCCGGGATGTTCACCGCGGGTAGGAGGCGGATCACCGTCTGGTGGGTGCAGTTGATGAGCAGTCCTCGCTCCAGACACTTCTGGACGATCGGGGCGCCTTCGACGGCCAGTTGCACTCCGATCATCGCGCCCTTCACCCGGACCTCGGTGACGAGCGGGCACTTCTCCTTGATCGCCAGCAGCCGCGTGCGGAAGCGTTCGCCGACTTGTTCGGCCCGCTCCAGCAGGCCGTCCGCCTCGAACGTCTCGATGGTGGCCAACGCGGCGCGGGTGGCAATCGGGTTGCCGCCGAAGGTGGCCGCGTGCGTACCGGGCTTGAGCTTGTCGGCCACCTCCGGCTTGGCGATCAGCCCGCCCAGCGCCACCCCGCCAGCGACGGCCTTCGCCAGCGTCACGACATCCGGCACCACGTCCCAGTGCTGGTGGGCGTACCACTTGCCGGTGCGGCCCATCCCCGTTTGCACTTCATCGAGGATCAGCAGCATTCCGTGTTCGTCGCAGAGCGTTCGCAACCCTTCGAGGTAGCCGGCCGGCGGCAGGTTGACGCCGCCTTCGCCCTGGATCGGCTCGACCAGCACCGCGCACGTCTCGGCGTCGATGACCTTCGCCACCGCATCGAGGTCGCCGAACGGGGCGTACAGGAACCCCGGCAGGATCGGCTCGACGCCGGCGTGGTACTTCGGCTGCGCGGTCGCGGAGAGCGCCCCCATCGTCCGGCCGTGGAAGCCGTTCGTCATGGTGACGATCTTGTACTTCCCCTTCGGCTTGCCGTTGAGCCGGGCGAGCTTGATGGCGGCCTCGTTGGCCTCGGTGCCGCTGTTGCAGAAGAAGCACTGCCCGCCCCAGCCGGTGCGCTCGGTCAGCGCCTCCGCCAGCGCCACCTGCGGCTCGGTGTACCAGGTGTTCGGCACGTGGATGAGCGTGCCGACCTGCTCGCGGACCGCCTCGACCACCCGCGGCGGGCAGTGGCCGAGGATGCCGCAGCCCCAGCCGGGGAAGAAGTCGAGGTAGCGGTTCCCCTCGGCGTCCCAGACGTGGGAGCCGTCGCCCCGCACCAGGCAGACCGGGTAGCGGGTGTAGTTGCCGATGACGGCTTTCTTGGCCCGGGCGATGACCTGCTCGGACGAGTGGATGGCAGCGGTGGACATGGGAGGTGCGGCAAGCGCTCCTCAAAAGTAAAAAAACGACCCCAAGCCCATCCATTGCAATGGATGGGCTTGAGTCAGTTGACAATCACGGTCCCGGTCAGGTTCTCGGAAACGAACTCGCCCAGCAGCGCGTGGGGCTTTCGCCCGTCCAGGATGACCGCCCGCCCGGCCCCGGCGTCGAGCGCCTCGAAGCACGCCTCGACCTTCGGGATCATGCCCCCGGCGATCATACCGTCGCGGATCAAGTGCTCACACTCCGCCCGGGTCAGTCGGCGGATCAGCGAGGCGGGATCATTCACGTCCCGTAGCACGCCGGGGGTGTCGGTCAGGAAGTAGCACGCCTCGGCCTTCAGCGCCCCGGCGACGGCCGACGCGGCGGTGTCCGCGTTGACGTTCAGCCAACCTCCGCCGAACGGTTCGAGGGCGAGGGACGGAATTACCGGGACGAACTGCCCATCCAGGTAACTGCCAATCAACTCGACGTCAACTTGGGTGGGCCGTCCGACTCGACCGAGATCGATCGGCCGTCCGTCGTCTCCTGGCAGTTCAAGCTGTTGACCGACGAGGACGTTCGGCAGCCCCGCCGCCTTCCCACCGAGTTCTCGGAGCCGGGTCACGATCTGGGTGTTGATCCCGTCCCGTAGAACCTCGACAACGATCTTGAGCGTCGCGTCGTCGGTGTACCGTCGGCCGGCGACCTTCCGTGGCTCCAGTCCGGCCGCGGCCATCGCCCGGTCGATCGGCTTGCCGCCGCCGTGGACCAGCACTAGCCGCACGCCCAGCGTTTGTAACGCGACGACCGACTCCAGCGTGCCGCGGGTGGCCGCCGGGTCCTCCATCGCGCTGCCGCCGAGCTTGACCACCAGCGCCTGGCCGCGCAGCGCCCGCGCCCGGCAGGTGGCCCGGAGCAGGACTTCCGGCGGGGACGACGGCGAGGTCATCCGACGACGTACCGGGGGGGTGCGAACCGAAAGAATGAATGGTACGAACGCCGCCCGGGAGCGTCAACGGGCCGGCAAAGATGAGAACCCGGGAATTTCGGTCGGTCCTTGCGGGCCGGGGTGCGGTTCCTTATAGTCTCTCTCACCTGCCCCCCGGGCCATCGTGACGGCCCGGGCTCCTGTCCGTCCCCCCGTGAGGAGTGCCTCTCATGCTCCGCAGCCTGTTCGCGCTGGTCGTCGGCGTCGTGGCCCTCTCGCTGGCCGCCGGCGTCTCGGCCCAGGACAAGAAGAAGGGCGAGAAGAAGACCCTCGAGGGCAAGCTGGTTTGCGGCAAGTGCAAGCTCAGCGAGACCGAGAAGTGCAGCAACGTCCTGCTCGTCGAGAAGGACGGCAAGGAGATCAAGTACTGGCTCAGGGACGACGGCAAGAAGGCCAAGTACCACAAGTGCTCCGGCGAGAAGGAAGTCAAGGTCACCGGCCTCGTCCGCCAGGTCAAGGACAAGGACGGCCAGACCAAGATGGTCATCTCCCCCCTGAAGAAGGGCGAGCCGATCAAGGTCGAGGACAAGTAGCCGCTGGCCCCGACCGCGCTGCCACGCCACCCCGCCCGGGGTGGCGTTCGGCTTTTGTGGTCCGCTCGCTCCGCGAGCGGACGTCCGGTCACGGAGTGACCGGACCACAACGTCCGGCGGTTAGCTATTCTGACTGGTGGAGCCCGCCCGGCCCGCGTGAGACGCCGATGAACGTGATCCTCGCCAACCCCCGCGGCTTCTGCGCCGGGGTCAACATGGCCCTCGACGCCCTGGAGACCGCCCTGCGGCGGTTCGGCGCCCCGATCTACGTCTACCACGAGATCGTCCACAACCGCCCGATCGTCGAGCGCTTCCGGGCCAGGGGCGCCGTCTTCGTCGAGAGCATTGCCGACGTGCCGGCCGGCGCGACGGTCCTCTACAGCGCCCACGGCGTCGCGCCGGAGGTCCGCGTCCACTCCGCCGACCGCGACCTGCGGGCCATCGACGCCACCTGCCCGCTCGTCACCAAGGTCCACACCGAGGCGGTCCGGTTCGCCCGCGACGGCTACACCATCGTCCTGATCGGCCACGCCGGGCACGACGAGGTGATCGGCACGATGGGCGAGGCGCCGGCCAGCATGGTCCTGGTCGAGGACGTGGAGGATGTCGAATCCCTGTCCTTCCCGGCCGACGCCAAGCTCGCCCTGCTCACGCAGACCACCCTGAGCGTGGACGAGACGACGGGGATCATCGCCGCCCTGAAGGCGAAGTACCCCGGCATCGTCAGCCCCGGCAAGGACGACATCTGCTATGCCACCCAGAACCGCCAGGAGGCGGTCAAGGACCTGGTGCCCGAGGCGGACGTGGTGGTGGTGCTCGGCAGTCGGAACAGTTCCAACAGCAATCGGCTGGCCGAGATCGCCCGGCAGCACGGCCGGCCGGCGTACCTGATCGACTCGGCCGCGGAGTTGCGCGACGACTGGTTCAAGCCGGCGGACACGGTACTGGT
>DASSAT010000760.1:0-12480 GCA_035699305.1 Fimbriiglobus sp.
TGTGCCGGCGGGCCGCCTGCACTACGGCGGGGGTGTATCGGGTCTGTCAATTGCCCCAAATGCCTTCGTAGCCAGACTTTAGGTACGAATCCGCCGGTGTGGCGTGCCGATTTCGCCCGGCGGTTGGAAAATGCACGCCGCACCCACCGTCCGGCCGGCCGGTGGGCGACATGAGGCGTTCTGCGAAAAAACTCGCCGTCCCGGGTTGCAACTGTCGGTATAATTCCAGTGGAAGATGAGTCGGGCGGTGAACCTGTACCACCCCCCGGGTCGTCTGTTACACAGTGGGCCGTGGCCGCGAACCGCACCGGCCGTACAATCTTTCGCCTACCGACCTGCCGCGCCCGGAACCGCGACGGGCCGGCCCCACGAGACGCAGCACCAGGATTGGATTCCCGGTCGGGGCATGGCCTCCCCGGTCGGACGTATTGTGCCCGCACGCGACTCGTCGAGCCAGCCGCCGGGTTCGAGGTTGAGGACCGTACAGCGCATGAGCCGGATGATCCACACCGACGACCACACGCGACGCCCCGCCGACGATCGGCCCGGGTCCGAGGAGGAGTTCGTCGTCGCCGACGACGAACTCGACGACGAGGACGAGGACGACACCCAGCCCGAGGCCGCCGACGAGGCCGCGCCGGCCGAGGAGGCCGCCCCGCACGAGGACTACGCCGGCGGGCCGGACGACGCCCTGGGCCTGTACCTGCGGCAGATGGGGGCGATCCGGCTGCTGACCCGGCCCGAGGAGCTGGCGATCGCCACCAGCCTGGAGCGGCACCGCACCCGGTTCCGCCGGGCGGCCTTGTTGTGCGCCCATGTCGTCGCCCGCGCGTGGTCCACCCTCAGCCGCGTCCACCACGGCCACGCCCCCATCGACCCGGCCATCGACGTCTTCTCGACCGAGGAGGTGCGACTCAGCCGCGAGCAGATCCTCAAGCGGCTGCCGCACCACCTGCCGCTGGTCGAGCGGCTGCTGCGCAAGGAGGCGCACGAGTTCGCCGCCGGGTTCGACCTGACCGGCCGCAAGGCGAAGCGGGAGTGGCGGCTGGGCCGGCTCCGCCGGCTGCGCAAGCTCCAGCGGCTCATGGCCGAGCTGTCCCCCCGGACCGAGCTGATCGAGCATTGGGTGGACGAGTTGGCCGACATGGCCGACGAGATGAAGCACCTGGTCCGGGCGGCCCGGAACGCGGCGACCGCCGCCGAGCGCACTCAGCGCGAGCAGGAGTTGCGCGACGCCCAGGAAAAGGTGCATCTGACCGCCGACGAGCTGATCGGGCTGGCCCGGGTGCTCAAGCGGCGGCGGGTGGCGTTCCAGCGGGTCCGCCGCGAGTTGGCCGAGGCGAACCTTCGGCTAGTGGTGTCGATCGCCAAGAACTACCGCAACCGCGGGCTGCCGTTCGCCGACCTGATCCAGGAGGGCAACCGCGGGCTGATGCGGGCGGTGGACAAGTACGAGCACCGCCGCGGGTTCAAGTTCGGCACCTACGCGACGTGGTGGATCCGGCAGGGTGTGCAGCGGGCGCTGGCCGACCACGCCCGGACGGTGCGGGTGCCGTGCCACCAGATCGGGCTGATGGCCAAAATCGAGCGGACGCGGGCCGAGATGTCGGTCGCCACCGGACGCGAGCCGACCATCGAGGAGTTGTCCCAAGCGCTGGGGGTGAAGACGGAGGAGACGCGGTCGCTGCGGGTGGTCGGCCGGGCGCCGGTGAGCCTGCACGAACCCATCGGCGGCGACGGCGAGCGGGCGCTGGAGGACTTCCTGTCCGATGGCGAGCTGTCCAACCCCGGCGAGCACGTCGATCAGCGGCTGCTGCGTGACCGCATCCAGGAGGTGCTGCGGAGCCTGGCCCCGCGGGAGCGGGAGGTGATCGAGTTGCGGTTCGGCCTCAAGGACGGCACCCCGCGGACACTCGACGAGGTGGCCCGGCAGTACGGCATCACCCGCGAGCGCATCCGCCAGATCGAGGCCCGCGGCCTGTTGAAGCTGCGGCAGCCGACCCGCAGCTGCCGGCTGGAAGAGTTCGCCGACCCGGAAGAGCAGTAAAGGCATTCACCACAAAGGCACAAAGGTCACACAAAGACACACAAAGAAGACAAGCGCTACCCTGTCTTCCTTTGTGTTCCTCTGTGTGACCTTTGTGCCTTTGTGGTGAATGCCTTTATCGCTTGATGATCGAGATCTCCGCCGGCCGCGGCATCGCGTCCATCGACCGCCGGTCGGCCTCCAACTCCTCCATGAGCCGGCGGGCGGCCTCCGCGTGGTTCGCTTCCGTCACCTCGCCCGGCGTCACCAGCAGCGCCGGCGGCGCGGGCGCCGGGGCCGGCTGAACGATCGGCCGCGGGGTCTCGCCCGACGGTGTTGCTACCGTAACGCCGGGGGTCGGGTTGGTCGGCGCCGCGCCCGCCATGTCCCCCGCGAACGGTCCGACTGGCTGGAGGTGAACGCATCCCAGCCCGGGCAACAGCACCAGCAGTCCGAGCGCGAGCCTGGTCATCGTCCCACCTCCCGGAAGGCGCGGGCGTGGGCGGCGATCGGTCTATCCGCACCGACCGGCTCCGGCGGGGCAACGCTGATACTCCGGTCGAGCACGTCGGCCGGGCCGCTGACGCCAGCTTTGACGCCGAGCCGCGCCGTCCGCTGGTGGTACAGGGTCGTTGCCTGCCGCTCCAGGTCGTCGGCCTGCCGGGCCAGCGGCTCGTTCGCCTGATCGAGCGCGATCTGCTTGAGCTTGAGGCAGACGTCCATCCGCCGCCGCCAGGCGTCCTGCTCGGCCCGCAACGCCGCGGCCAGGACCGCCGGGTCGAGCGGGCCGATGACCACCGGCGGCCGAGCCGGCATGTCGGCGAACGTCTTCTCAGGTTCGGGTTTCGAGCCGAGCCACCGGCTCACCAGTCCGGGCTTCTCGGCCGGGTCGGCGGCGAGCGCGACCGGCGCCAGCGCGAGGGCGGACAGCCCCCAGGCCGCAGAGCGGAGCATGTGACGATCCCCCCGCCCGGACCGCGCGGGTGGCCGCGAACCCGCGCCCCCGGCGGGTTGTCGGTCCGGTACTTGTCACGAACGAGCGGGTCGCTTATGCCACCCGAAACCCCGGGTGTAAACCCCAACCGCGCGGGAGGCCGCCGTGCCGCCGCTGTTCATCGTCGATGCGTTCACCGACCGGCCGTTCGCCGGCAACCCCGCCGCCGTCTGCCTGCTGGCGGACCGCTGGCCGGACGACCGCTGGATGCAGTCCGTCGCCGCCGAGATGAACCTGGCGGAGACCGCGTTCACCTGGCGCCGCGACGATGGCGACTTCCCGCTGCGCTGGATGACGCCCAGGGTTGAAGTCGCCCTGTGCGGCCATGCCACCCTGGCGACGGCGCACGTCCTCTGGCAGGCGGGGATCGCCGACGCTGATGAGGTAATCCGCTTCGACACACGCAGCGGCACCCTGACCGCGACTCGTCGTGACGGCGAGATAGAGTTGGACTTTCCCGCAAAACCCGCCGAACCGGCCGACCCGCCGCCGGGGCTACTGGAGGCGGTCGGAGTCGCCCCGCGGTACGTTGGTCGCAACCAGTTCGACTACCTGTTGGAGGTGGGGTCGGCGTCGGAACTTCGGACGCTGCGCCCGGACTTCCGACGGCTCGCGGCCGCCGATTGCCGCGGGGTGATCGCCACGGCGCCGTCGGATGACAAGAATTTTGATTTTTTCTCCCGATTCTTCGCCCCGGCCGTCGGCATCGACGAGGACCCGGTAACAGGCTCCGCGCACTGCTGCCTGGCGGCGTACTGGGCGGGGAAGCTCGGCAAGACGGAACTGGTCGGCTACCAGGCGTCGGCGCGGGGCGGGGTGGTGCGTGTCGCCGTGCTCGGGGATCGGGTGAAGCTCATCGGGCGGGCGGTCACGGTCGTCCGCGGCGAGTTGCTTCCGTAGGTCGGGCCGAGTCTTTGTGAGGCCCGACATTCTCCCCGCGTCGGGCCTCGAAGTCTCGACCCGACCGATTCTTACTCTTCGGCGCGGGCCGGCGGCAGGACCGCCAGGTCGAACCGCAGCACCGCCGCTTCGTAGCCGTTGAGTCCGACGGTCAGGCTGGTATCGGCCTTCTCCACCGGCTTCGTCCACGACGGGATGGTGACGTTGAACGTCGTCAGCTTGCTCTCGTCCTGCCACGGGAACTTGACCAGCGGCGGCGCCACCACCGCCCCCGCTCCCTCGACCGCCAGGTGCAGCCACACCTCCCCGCCCCGGGGGATCGGCTCGTTGGTGTACCCAGCGGCGAGCAACTCGCTCCCCGGCAGGTGCGCCATCGACAGGGTGCGGAGCCGGTCGAACAACTCCGGCCGGTGTGAGAAGATCAGGATCGGGGTCGTCGTGCCGTGCGCCAGCCCCCGCGGGCCGTAGACCGACAACTGGATCGGCTCCGTCGATCCGCCCCACGGCACCACCGTCCGCGTCACCCGCCGCCAGAATGAAGACCTTCCGGGCGTCGCGGGCGGTTCGACCACGTTCGGCAAGGCGGTCTCGTGTGGCCGGGGCGTCCGACCCATTTCCGGCAGGGTCTCGGGGCAGAGCACCTGCCCGGTCGAATGGGTACACGGCAGGTCCGGCGGGGGCGTCGGCGACTTGGGCAGGCCCGTCCGCTTCGGCGCCGGTTGCACGACCGCGAGCGGGATGGCCTCCGGCTCCGGCTCCCGGATGGCCAGCAGCGCCGTCCGCACCGCCGCCAGGTCCGTCGGCCGGTCGGCCGGGTCCTTCCGCATCAGCCGGGCGACCAGCTCGGCCAGTCCGACCGGCACCTCGGGACGTAAGGACCGCACCGGGGCCGGGCTACGACTGCGGTGGGCTGCCATTTTCTCCGCGGGCGTACCGTTGGGGAACGGGTACTTCCCGGTCAGCAAGAAGTACAGGACGCAGCCGAGGCTGTAGGCGTCGCCCGCCGGGGTCAGTCGGGTCGGGTCGGCCAGTACCTCCGGGGCGGCGCAGTCCAGCCAACCGCCGGACGATCGGGCGTCGTCGAGGGACGCCGCGTCGGTGATGTTGTCGGCCAGGATCGCCCCGACCCCCAGTTCCAGCACTCGTGCCGTGCCGTCCGGGCCGGCCAGCAGGTTCGACGGCTTCACCAGTCCGTGGGTAACGCCGTGACGGTGGCAGACGGCCAAGCCGTCAGCCACCTCGGCCGCCAGCCGGGCGGCGCGGACCGGCTCGGGTGGCCCGGTCTGCTCGATGGAGCGCTCGAACGACTCGCCCTCGACGAGCGGCCAGGCGAGGTAGTACTCGCCGTCATCGTCGCCGAGGTCGGTGAACGGGACGACGGCCGGGTGGGGCGGGTTGCCGCCAATCGCCGCCAGTTGCTCCATCGCACGGAGCAGGTTCCACCGTTCGCGCGTCGGCAACACTTTGACCGCGTGAGGTTTGCGGTCGGACCGACGGCGGGCGCGGTAGACCGTCCCCAGGCCGCCACTGCCCAGCGGTTCGAGCAGCAGATACGGGCCGGCAGTTAGCTGGTCGGCCTCGCCAGCGACGGCCCGGTCGGCCTGGAACCGGGTCAGCACGCCGCGGGAGACGAGGAACTCGGCGAGGGTGACGTCGTCGGTGGCCGCCCCGGCGGTGCGGGCGGCGATGCGGGCGGTTTCGACCTGTTCGGGCTCGAGCACGTGAACGAGGGCCAACTCGGCGAGCAGGTCGTCGGCGGGGTGACGGATGGTCGGGGTATGGGTCGGCATGGGCGGGTCGTCCGGTGGGGGGACCGGTCCCGGGAGTGGGGGCCGCGCGGTTTGGCGCGGCGTTCGCATCATCCAGACTATAGTTCGTGGCCCGGCCAATGCCAGCGGCCAGGGGACCACGGGGACTTATTGCCGAACCTGATTCCGCGATCCGGCTCTCCAACCTGTCACGGAGGCGGACTGCGGACCTACGGGACTCTTGGAGTGGGTCCTACAATGGGATGACCGACTGGGGGGTCCGCCCCCGACCACCGTGCCGGAGGACACCGATGAGCAGCTCCCCCAACCGTGCGTCCCGGCACCCCGCGGGCAAGCCCCGCAAGCCGGACCTGACGCTGGACTTGCCCACCGCCCGTCTGATGCTGCCCCTGGTTCGGAGCATCGTCGCGGACATCGTCGATACGCGGCACCGGCTCACCGGGCTGTCCGCTGAGCAGGACGCCCTGGACAGCAATCGCCGGGGCTTGGGCTGGGCCGACCGCCAGCGGCGGTACACCGTCCACGAGGACGTGGCTCAGGCGGAGAAGCACCTGACCGGGGCCGTCGCCGAGTTGAGTGCCCTCGGCCTGACGCTGATCGATTCCACGGTCGGCCAGGTGGACTTCCCGACCCGGATCAACGGCCGGCCGGCCTCGTTCTCGTGGCGGCTGGGCGAGGAGGGGGTCGGCCACTGGCGGTACGCTGGCGAGGAGCACCGGCGACCGATCCCGACCGACTGGCAGCCCGGGGCGCCGCTGCGGACGCGGGGCGGGCCGTAGCGTTTACCCAGCGCACACGCCCGGTATCGGGCGGGGGGATTCGGCCGGTTTTTTCCCCGGCGCGCTTGCACCCCCGCCCGCTGTGACCTAAGAATTGGTGTCCCGGCGGGTGAGGTATCTCCCGTCCGGGGCGGCGGCCCGCAGTCTTGGTGCGTGCCGTTCGACGAGACGAGTTGGCACTCTTGATGAGTGCTTTATCCGTTCCGAGGGGGGAACGGTTAAAGCTGCCAGGCTACCGAAGGGATGGACGGGACCCTAGAGTACGTCTGGTGATCCGGGCAGCGGGCAACCGCTGCCCGGATTTTTTTTCACCCCCCCCCAAGCCCATCGACCACAATCGATGGGCTTTACCCCTCCGCGTTAATCAGGTCGATCAGTTGACGCAGCCGCCCGTGCCGGTGGCGGTCGAAGTGGAACTTCAGCCGCGGCAGGTCGGCCAACTTCGGCTCGTTGGCCTCCTGCGGCAGCATGTCGGTCTGCTCGAACGAGTTCGCCGGGGCGATGTCGCCGAACCCCGCTCGTATCCGCGCCATCGTCGCCTCGGCCAACCGCCTCTGGAGCCGCAGCACCAACTCGCCGCGGACGTAGCGCATGCTGTGGTAGACCCGGTAGAAGTTCGTCACTTCCTTGACCGCGTCCTCGACCGAGTCGGTGATGCGGAACAGGTGCAGGTCCTCCGGCGAGATGTAGCCGTTGGCCAGCAGCCCCTCCTTGATGAACGCCAGCCACCGCTTCCAGTAGGTGCCGCCCGGCTCGTCCACCATGACGACCGGGAAGATGTGCGTCTTGCCGGTCTGGATCAGGGTGAGCGCCTCGAACGCCTCGTCGTGGGTGCCGAACCCGCCGGGGAAGAGGACGACCGCGTCGGACTCCTTGATGAACACCAGCTTGCGGGTGAAGAAGTACCTCATGGTCATCAGCTTCGGGTCGCCAGTGATGACCGGGTTGGCCGACTGCTCGAACGGCAGGCGGATGTTGACCCCGAAGCTGTTGGCCGCCCCGGCGCCGACGTGGCCGGCCTCCATGATCCCCGAGGCGGCCCCGGTGATGACCATGTACCCGGCGTCCGCCATCCGCTTGCCGTACTCGACGGCGGCCTTGTAGGCCGGGTGATCGGGCTTCGTCCGGGCGGAGCCGAAGACCGTCACCTTGCGCCGGCCGCGGTACGCCCCGAACACCTTGAAGCAGTAGCGCAACTCCTTGACGGCGGTGGCCACGAGCTTGATGTCGCCCCGCCCGGCCTTGTCGCGCAGCAGCTTGTCGGCGGTCTCCTTGATCTGCTGGGCGAACCCGTCGGTCCCGGGGTCGGCCGGCGGGGCGGCCGGGCCGTGCGAGTCCGGCTCGGTGATCGAGTCGAACGGGGTGCCGGGCGGGGTGTCGGGCATGGCGGTCTCCGGGGAAAGCAGGTGAGCTATTCTAGGCCACCTCTGCCGGTCGGCGCTGCGGTCGGCAGGGTGGATCGGGTATGGTGCGGCCGAGGAGGTGACTTATGGATCGGAACGACACGACCCTACGGCCCCTGCGCACGCTTTCGGAAGAGGATACCGCTGCCATCTACGCCGCGCTGATGGCGACGCCGCCGAAACCGGCTAGGGACTGGCGGGACTTCGCGCCGAAGGAACACTACACGGAGTTGCAACCCTTCCCCCCGGATGACCCGCTGGCCGGCGCGTGGGAGACGTACCGCCGGGAAGTCGGTCGGCTCTTGGACGAGGGGCACGCCGGGAAGTTCGTGCTCATCCACGGGTCCGAGGTGATCGGAACTTGGGCCACGTTCTCGGACGCCCGATCCGAAGGCGAGCGCCGGTTCCCGGGCGAACCGGTCCTGGCCTACGAGGTGTTGGAGTACCATCCCGTATTACGGCTTGGCCGGGCGGCAGCATGGCTCAGATAACCGTACCATTCGCCCCGGGCGGGCTCCGACTGCCGGTCCTCGTCAGCACGACTCAGACCGAGATGGCCCGCCTCGTGGCCACCGGGCTGCCGATTCCACGACCGTTCTGGGCACAGGCCGAGATCGACACCGGGGCGTACCCCACCGCCATCGCGCTCCCCGTCCCGACGGGCTTCGGCCTGAGTCCGTCCGGTCAGGGGCGCAACCGGACGGCGGCTGGGAGCGTTCCCGTGGACCTCTACAGGGTCAGCCTCGGCCTCCCACCGATGTTCGGGCTGGCGACGACCACCGTACTCGCTCACGACTTGGAGGTCTCGGCGCTCGCGCATCCGATCCCCGGGACGGACCTTTTGATCGGGTTCGACCTCATACTCAACTGTCGCCTGCTGATCGACGGCCCCGGCCGCACGTTCACCCTCGACTTCTGACCCGCCCCGCCTACCCCGCTGGCTCTTTGGGTGGTAAGGTGGGGGAGCGAGTTTGCGCGCCCACCCGAGGAAGCCCCGATGAGTACGGCCGCCGACGACGTTCTGGAGCTGAAGCTCGCCGCCGAGCCGGCCAAGCCGAAGATCGCCAACGTCCCCGGCCGGCTCGGCCCGGACTGGCTCAACCGCACCCGCGCCGTCGCCGGCTCCCCCTGGAAGCGCCGGCTCGCCCACGCCGCCCTGGTAATCCCCAAGGTTCGCGCCTTCGAGAAGCAGTTCCTGCCGCTCAACGACGAGGACATGCGCAAGGCCAGCATGAGGCTGCGCGGGCTGGCCCGCGGCGGGGTGCGGCTGGAGCGGCTCATCCCCGAGGCGTTCGGCCTGTGCTGCGCCGCCATCCGCCGCGTCCACGGGTTCCAGCCGTTCGACGTGCAGATCGCCGCCGGCATCGTCCTGCACACCGGCGGGCTGGTCGAGTTGGCCACCGGCGAGGGCAAGACCCTCTCGGCCGTCGCCCCGGCGTACCTCAACGCGCTGCCGGGCAAGGGCGTCCACGTTACCACCGTTAACGACTACCTGGCCAAGCGCGACGCCGAGGACATGGGGCCGGTCTACCGCCTCCTGGGGCTGTCGGTCGGGTGCATCCAGCAGAAGATGCCGGACCCCGACCGCAAGGCCGCCTACCAGTTCGACCTGACCTACGGGACCGCCAGCGAGTTCGGGTTCGACTTCCTCCGCGACCGGATGAAGGTTCGCGGCGGGCAGGCGCAGACGGCGCCGTTTTATGCCCCGTGGATGGGCCACGCCGGCAACGCCGACCCGCGGGTCCAGCGCGAACTGCACTACGCCATCGTGGACGAGGCCGACAGTATCTTCATCGACGAGGCCCGCACCCCGCTGATCATCGCCAACCCGACCCGGCTGGCCACCCCCGATGAACAGCAAGTTTACCTGTGGGCCGACCGCGTCGCCCGGGAGATGCGCCGCGACGAGCACTTCCGCATCGACATCAAGAAGGACAAGATCGAGTTGACCGACGGCGGCCGCTACCAGGTGCGGTACTCGAACCCGCCGTCGGGTCAGCACTCGCACGCGATGGACAAGCTGATCGAGGCGATCGAGAAGGCGCTGCACGCCTACCACCGGTTCGCCCGCGACCACCACTACATGGTCAACAAGGAGAACAAGGTCGTCATCATCGACGAGGGGACCGGCCGGCCGATGCCCGACCGACACTGGCGGGACGGCCTGCACCAGGCGGTCGAGGCCAAGGAGCAGGTGCCGATCAACATGCAATCCGACCACGCCGCTCAGATCACCTACCAGAACTTCTACCGGCTGTACAAGAAGCTGGCCGGGATGTCTGGGACGCTGATGCCGAACTTCTGGGAGTTGCGGCGGGTGTACCGGCGCTGGGTGACGAAAGTACCAACCAACCGGCCGGTGGTTCGCACCCAGGCGGCCGACGCCGTCTACCCGACCGAGCAGGCGAAGTTCGAGGCGGTGGTCCGACAGATCCAGCAGATGATGGCGCGCGGCCGGCCGGTGCTGGTCGGGTCGCGGACGGTGGAGAAGTCCGAGCGGCTCTCGAAGATGCTGACCGAGGTGGGGATCGCGCACGAGGTCTTGAACGCCCGGCAGGACGAGCGCGAGGCGGAGATCATCTCGCAGGCCGGGCAGCAGGGGCGGGTGACGGTGGCGACGAACATGGCCGGCCGCGGGACGGACATCAAGCTTGGCCGCGGGGTGGCGGAGGCCGGCGGGCTGCACGTGATCGGCATCGAGCGGCACGAGGCGGAGCGGGTCGATCGCCAGCTGGCGGGCCGGTCCGGCCGGCAGGGGGACCCGGGCACCGCGCTGTTCTATGTGTCGCTGGAGGACCAGATCCTGGAGGGCTTGGGGACGGGCCGGCAGCGGTCGCTGGACGAACTCGGCAAGAGCGGGTCGAGCCGGCCGTGGGCGATCTACCGGCGGCTCTTCCGCAAGGCCCAGCGGCGGACCGAGCGCAAGCACTACCGCCAGCGGCTGGACCTGATGCACTACGACAAGCAGCGGCAGGAGATGCTGCAAGACCTGGGGGCCGACCCGTATGTCGATTGATACATCGCAACCAGCGGGGGCGCAACAAACAAACCCGGCGGACGGTCAACGTGTCCCGCTGCCGCCACCGTTGCAACTGCTGGCGGCTGAGATCGAGACCTTCCACCGCGAACTCCCGCGACTAATGGACGAGGGTGAAGCGGGACGGTATGTAGTCGTCCGCGATGACCAGATCCACGGCGTCTGGGATACGTTCCGAGACGCCATTCAGTACGGGTACGAGAAGTTCGACGACGGGCGGTTTCTGGCTCAAAAGATCGACCCCCGGCTCGGTCCCGTACTGGCCCGGCACTTCGGGCCGTTGCCCGACGCGGAGTCGCCCTGATGCCCGTGCTGCACGGCACGCTCACGGCGGCGGACGGGGCGCTCCAGGCGATTCTAATCGAATTGACCCGCATGGACGTCGCTCGGCGCCGGCGGACCGGCTCGCCCGTCCCGCTATCGGTGACGGTCGCCGCCCTGATCGACACCGGGTCCGAGATCACGTGCATCGACCCGTCGATCGTAAGCCAACTCGGATTGATACCCAAGAACCTGGGACCGACAAACGTACCGGCGGCCGGCGGGTTCCAGTTCAACTGGTTGTACGATGTCAACCTCACTATCCCGCACCCGTTCGCCCCGGCGGCCCAGCAACTGGTGATCCCGGTTCTGGAGGTCGCCGAGGTTCCGCTCAACGCACGCGGTTGTGATACCCTGATCGGCCGCGACGTGCTCGCTTC
This sequence comes from Fimbriiglobus sp., assembly GCA_035699305.1. GTDB lineage: Bacteria > Planctomycetota > Planctomycetia > Gemmatales > Gemmataceae > DASSAT01. Next base: position 11,610 of record DASSAT010000760.1, read on the forward strand.
GTGCGTCCTGATCTACGACGGCGTCGGCAACTCGTTCACCCTCACCTACTGACCCTGGCCTCTCGCCTGGTTACACTGATCCCCGTCCTACACCGACCCCCCGCCGGATGCCGCCATGTCCTTCCGCCTCGGCCTCGCCGCACTGATCGTCGCCTCCGCCGCGCTCGCGGGCGACTCCTGGCCGCAGTTCCGCGGCCCCAACGGCGACGGCATCTCCGACGCGAAAGGCGTCCCCACGAAGTGGAGCGAGACGGAGAACATCCGCTGGAAGGTGCCGGTCCACGACAAGGGCTGGTCGTCGCCGGTCGTCTGGAAGGACCAGGTGTGGGTGACGACCGCCCACGAGAAAGGCAAGAAGTTCTACGCCCTCTGCTTCGACGCCAGGACCGGCAAGACCGTCTACGACATCCACCTGTTCAGCGACGCCGACACGCCCGACGTGAGCATGTACAACAGCTACGCCTCGCCGACGCCTTGCGTCGAGGAGGGCCGCGTCTACGTCCACTTCGGCACCCACGGCACCGCCTGCCTGGACACCGCCACCGGCAAGGTCGTCTGGCAGCGGACCGACCTGAAGTGCTACCACTACCGCGCCCCAGGGTCGTCGGCGGTGGTGTACAAGGACTGGCTGTTCCTGCTCTTCGACGGCTTCGACACGCAGTACCTGGTCTGCCTCGACAAGCGCACTGGCGAGACGGTCTGGCGGAAGGACCGCGACCTGCCGTACCCGGACACCGGCCGGCCCGCGAAGGACAACGACTTCAAGAAGGCGTTCGCCACCCCGTCGGTGTTCGAGGTCAACGGCAAGCCGCGGCTGGTCGCCCCGGCCGCGGTGGGCACCATCGCCTACGACGCGGCGACGGGGGCGGAG
>DASSAT010000761.1:0-2710 GCA_035699305.1 Fimbriiglobus sp.
GCCGGGCTGTGGGCCAACGCCGTCGTCCGGGTGCCGCTGGACAACCCCAGCAACAAGGTCGTGATCCGGCTCGCCGGCGTCGAGAAGAAGGCCGGCGCCCCGCCTGCTGGCAGCCCGCCCAGCCCGCCGGACGGCCGCAAGGAACCAGGAAAGAAGGCCGCGAAGGTCGAGGACGAGTACGGCGGCGCCCGGCCGGTGCCGGGCAACTCGTTCCCCTACGCGGTGCTGGTCGAGCCGGGGGCGAAACGGGCGTTCGTGAGCCTGTGGGCGAAGGCGGCGGTCGCCGTCCTCGACCTGGAGGCGAACGCGGTCGCCGCGGTCTGGCCGACCGCCGAGCACCCGACCGAGATGGCCCTCGCGCCGGACGGCAAGGCGCTCTACGTCTCCTGCGCCAACTCGACCCAGGTGAGCGTCCTCGACCCGGCCACCGGGGACGCGCTCCAGACGATCAACGCCGCCCTCTACCCGCGCGCCCCGGCCGGGAACACGCCGAACAGCCTGTGCCTGACACCGGACGGCGAATTGCTCTACGTCGCCAACGCGGACGCCAACAACCTCGCCGTGTTCAACGTCGCCGACCGCAAGACGGCCCGGCCGCTCGGCTTCATCCCGACCGGTTGGTACCCGACGTCGGTGCGGTACAACAAGCTCGACAAGACGGTCTACGTCGCCAACGGCAAGGGGCTGGTGTCGAAGCCCAACCGCAGCGGCCCGAACCCGACCCTGCAGCTGGACCGCGGGCTGACCGAGTACATCGGCAGCCTGTTCCGGGGGACCGTGTCCGTGATCCCGGTCCCGACGCCCGCGGCCATGGCCCGGTACTCGAAGACGGCGTACCAGTGCAGCCCGCTCCTGAAGGACGCCGCGGCCCGCAGCGCGGACGTGCCGGCCGACAACCCCATCCCGCGCAAGCTCGGCGAGAAGTCGCCGATCAAATACGTCATCTACATCATCAAGGAGAACCGCACCTACGACCAGATGCTCGGCGACATGCCCGAGGGCAACGGCGACCCGGGGCTGTGCCTGTTCCCGGAGAAGGTCACGACGAACCACCACAAGCTGGCCCGCGAGTTCGTACTGCTAGACAACACCTACGTCGATGGCGAGGTCTCGGCCGACGGCCACGAGTGGTCGATGGGTGCCTATGCCACCGATTTCGTCGAGAAGATGTGGCCGCTGAGCTACCGCGGCAGCCCGAAGGGCACGTTCGGCTACCCGAGCGAAGGGGCGCTGGACCCGGCCGCCCGCCCAGCCGGCGGTTACCTGTGGGACCGGGCGAAGGAGGCCGGCGTCAGCTACCGCAACTACGGCGAGTGGATTTCCAACGGCACGAAGAACCCGGACGGGTCATACAACCCCGGCAAGCCGACCGTCAAGACGCTCGAGGGGCACTTCGATCCCGAGTTCCGCGGGTTCGACCTCGACTACCCGGACGCGAAGCGGGCCGACCGGTTCCTGAGCGAACTGAAGCGGTTCGAGCAGCAAGGAGAGATGCCGCGGCTCCAGATCGTCCGGCTGCCGAACGACCACACGTCCGGCACGCGGGTCGGCAAGCCGACGCCGACCGCCTACGTCGGCGACAACGACCTGGCCCTCGGGCGGGTGGTGGAGGGGATCACCACCAGCAAGTTCTGGAAGGAGACGGCGGTCTTCGTGATCGAGGACGACGCCCAGAACGGCCCCGACCACGTGGACGCCCACCGGGTCATGGCGCTGGTGATCTCGCCGTACACCAAGCGGCGGTTCGTGGACAGCGACCTGTACTCGACGACCAGCGTGCTGCGGACAATGGAGCTGATCCTGGGGCTCAAGCCGATGAGCCAGTTCGACGCGGCCGCGCGACCGATGTACAACTCGTTCACCGCCAAGCCGGACTTCACCGCGTACAAGCACGTCGTCCCGGACGTGGACCGGAGCGCGGTGAACAGGCCCGGCGCCTGGGGGGCGAAGCTGTCCGAGGGATTCAACCTGGCAATCGAGGACCGGGCGGACGACATCCTGTTCAACGAGGTGATCTGGCGGTCGGTGAGGGGGCCGAAGTCCAAGATGCCGGCTCCGGTCCGGGCGGCGTTCTTCGTCCCGGTGAAAGCGAAGTCCGCCAAGCCGGACGACGACGATTGACGGGAGAATTCACCGCGGAGGGCGCAGAGGGCGCAGAGAGAAGAACAATCAGTTCTTAAGAATGGATTTATTCTTCTCTCTGCGCCCTCTGCGCCCTCCGCGGTGAATCCCGGCTTTGGAGTTCCCGATGTACCTCGGCATCGAGATCGGCGGGACGAAGCTGCAACTCGGCCTCGGCCGCGGCGATGGCGAACTGCTCGGCTTGTGGCGCGGGACCGTGGCCGCGGCGGAAGGCGGGGAGGGCATCCGCCGGCAGATCGGCGCCGCGGTGCCGGAGTTGCTCGCCCGGTCGGGAACGGATCGGGCACAGCTGCGCGGCATCGGCGTCGGGTTCGGCGGACCGACCGACGACGCCACCCAGTCGGTCATCAAGTCCCATCACGTCGCCGGGTGGGACGGGTTCCCGCTGGCCGCGTGGCTGACCGAACTGCTCGGCCTGCCGACGGTGATCTGCAACGACGCGGACGTGGCCGGGCTGGCGGAAGCCCGGTTCGGGGCAGGGCGGGGGCTGTCGCCGGTCTTCTACATCACGGTCGGCACCGGCATCGGCGGCGGGCTGGTGATAGACGGCGAAATCTACCGCGGTGTC